>NZ_DDNS01000039.1:0-198 GCF_002341255.1 Psychrobacter sp. UBA2514 | reverse complement strand
ATTTTATTGAGGTTCTACTATAGCCACACTACCTATAGGCCAATCAGCAGGCATAAAAAAGCCTTATAAGCTGTGACTAGCTTATAAGGCTTTGCAAAACGCTTCTCTTATTTGAGTTTGCTACCATCGCTCCGAGAAAAAGACAACAGTAGCAAAAAGATAAGAAAGTGCTTTGATTAACGTTTTGAGAACTGTGGA
>NZ_DDNS01000034.1:0-24132 GCF_002341255.1 Psychrobacter sp. UBA2514 | reverse complement strand
TCCGATATAGTCGGGGCGGTTCATTAGGCTGTCTTATTAAAATTCCTAGATTGTTTTTTATGATGTTATGAACATAGCTCAATATCTAAGGTAGTTTCGTAACTTCGTAAAAGAACTGATACTTTTACAAGAAGTCTAATAATAAATATTACCTACTTAAGTTCAATTCGTCTTGAATAAGTGGGTTACTAGTTATCATATAATCATGAAAGTCAAAGGGAATTCGTCCCCAGAGTATTTTCATAATATGATTAAAACGGTCACGACATTCGCATGCCTCGTCTTCATTAAATTTCTCTAATATGTGACATTCTGAAGGATGCATTTGGTTTGTTATCAAGTTATTTATACTATGACCAAGATAGTATAAATCTGCCGCAAACTTTCTGTACAATACCTCGTTACCCTGTAAGCTTGCACACAATTTAATTAAAAAATATTCTAGACTCCAATATTTTTCAATATCCCAAATACACAGTTCTTCTAAAGAGTAGTTAAAAGACATCTCATCCCAAAAAATATCTTTGCATTCACCATACTTTCTAACAGTCATTATTAGTCCCCTGTTTTTCATATTTTCATCGTATGCATTCGTTTCTAGTTATATTATAAATACACTTGGATGTTGATGACTTCATTTTAAGAAACTTAATTAGGGTATACTCCAAGGGAACCAGCTATTTAACCCTTTGAACCTATTAACAGACCACTTAAAACAGACTGGTATAATGGAACCACTTATAACAGACTATAATTCCTATCCATTTATCAAAAGTATCACCCTTTCAGCCATAGGCTTATCACTTAACTCGTATAAAAAATCAAACATAGCGCCAACACTGTACTCCATACCTTATCTTACTTTTATGCTAATTTGTTGGTACTTACTCATATCAATTAGACCATAAAAATAAGAAAAGGTTTCGCTAATGTCTACTGCTTTATCAACTGTTTTAGAGCTAGCTTGGTTTACGCGTCCAACCTGTGTGGTTGCTGCTGATCTGATTGGTAAGGTTTTATGTCGAGAGCTAACCGATAGTGATGGACAGCAAAAAACGCTGCGAATGCGTATTTCTGAGACCGAAGCCTACATTGGTCAAGATGATCCCGCCTGCCATTCACATGCAGGCACTCGAACGGCGCGCACAGAGATTATGTATGAGCAAGGTGGTGTGTTCTATGTCTATCTGACTTACGGTGTGCATCATATGCTAAATTTGATTAGCGGCTCTATAGAGTCGCCTGAATCGGTGCTGATTCGAGCAGGATTTTTGACAGAAGATAGCGATCGTCTGCTTGCTGAACAACATCTCAGTCCAGACAAACAACTGACTCATCCCAAACAATTTGCAGGCCCTGGCAAACTGACCAAGCGCTTGCAGATAACTCGCGATTTATATGGCAAGCCTATCACGCCAGACTCAGGCGTTTGGGTCGAAGATGATGGCTGCCAGCCACCTGTATCAGTGCGTCCGCGTATCGGTATTGATTATGCCGGTGATGCTAAAGACTGGCTGTTACGTTATATATGGACTGATCATCCTTCCTTATCTAAGAACTAATAGATTGAGATTTAAACCTATTTTGTGAGGTAAGTTCATGTATAAGTTAACGGTTTTTATTCCTGATGAGGCATTAGAGCAAGTAAAGTCCGCTTTATTTGCCGCTGGTGCCGGGAGTATTGGCGATTATGAACAGTGCTGTTGGCAAGTGCAAGGAACAGGGCAGTTTATGCCGTTAGCAGGTAGCGCGCCGCATATCGGTAAGCAAGATAGTTTAGAAACGGTCGATGAATGGCGAGTAGAGATGGTCGTCGATGACGCATTTATTACTGCTGCTGTCATCGCGTTAAAAGAGGCGCACCCGTATGAAACGCCAGCGTATGATGTGATAAAAGTCTTGGATTTTTAAATATACAATCAGAGATAAAAGTCTGGGACAAAAAAAGCCAAGCAAATCGGTTATTGATCTACTTGACTATCAAATCATAAGTTGATGAGTATATAAGACTGGCAAATATACCCAAAACCTAATTAATGCTTTTTAATTTTGGTCACTTGATAGCTCGGATAATTGAGATCAATTTTATACTTATCACGGCCCCGCTTAGCCTTCACCATAATTTTACGCTTGCCCTTCACGTATTTGACATCCTCGACACGGTATCCCATGCTGCTAACTTTATTGGCAGCTCGACGCTCGATAGCAGCTGAGTAGACGTTTTTATCCGCTTTTTTATGCTTGTCTTTGTGCTTTTTATGATCTTTGTTATCTTTGTAGACGTCTCCATAGATATCGTCATATACACTATAGCCGCCAGGTGTGGTGACACAGCCAGTAGTTACCGCTAATAAAGTGGCGACAATACTGCCAGACACTACATTCTTTAGTGTTGAAGATGATAAAGCTTTCCTAAAAATGTCCTCATAATCTACTATCGTTGGATAAAGATAGTTTTCTAATATTTCAGTAAAGGGACATGTAGAGCTGCTCTACTGACAGTAGTGTCAGCGTCATCAGTCTTTTTTAACGTTAATAACGTCTAAATTTGGATAGCTAAGCAATATCTCATACTCCTGCGAGCCGCGTCTGGCCTCAATGTCAAAGACACCACGCTTGTTTTTTTCTTCAAGATCGATATCTTCGACACGGTAACCCATAGATCTTACTTTATTGATGGCACGGCGCTTGATCGCTGGGTAACGTGACTCTCTTTTAATGCTGTCCTCTATATCACCTTTTTTATAGCGCTTGTCGTTCTTATATTTACCATTATCTTTATGCTTATCTTTTTTATAGCGGTCATTGTCTTTTTGATACTTGTTATCTCCCCAATTGTTCGACCATGATCTTTTATTTGAGCTGATGAGTCTTAGAGAAGGATAAGTATATATTAGCTCATAGAGCTGATTATTCTTTTTGGCAAAAGCTATCATTGCGCGATCGCCACGATAGCTATCAGAGCTAATGTCTATGACTTGATAGCCTTTGCGGCGTAAGTCTTGACGTAGCTGCTGGCTGACACGGTTGAAGCTATCGTTCTGCCGATTATTATCGCCACGATATATGGGCTGGTTATCATAGCCAGGACCAACGACAGCACAACCGACAGTGGTACCCAATAGAGCAACGATAAGAACAGTAGATATGGTTGTCTTAAAGGAGAACGGCTTTAGAGTTTTCATGAGGCAATATCCTATAAGGTTTCAGAGAGCTTGCGATAAGAATGCTTATATAAGTTAAAGGTAGAAGGTTCTAAAATATGTTGATACAGCCATGCTCAGATAGGTATTAAGAGCTACTATCACTAAAAAAACTATTTTTAGAAATGTTTTCTTACATTATCTATCATAGGATACAAAGCTTTATATTAAGTGTCATTTGCGTTAATAAGTTGTAATTATTGAGAATAATTAAATCGTTGTAAGCATATGCTTACATGCAATGACGTTTACGCGACTTAACATGAGAGTGAGAGTTAGGCATTATAGTTACACGGCATTAGGGAGTGTTACTCAAGGATTGAGTTGGCCGCATTAAGGATAATGATTCAATTATTAGCATCAGGATGATAATAATAGTTGAAGTAAGGACACATACCCATTGCTGATAGCAGCAGTTAAGATTAGATGCTGTATGCAGTAACAAGGGTAGGATGCCCAGTATCACAGTCACTGAATATTTGTGCAAGGATGCATAGAAAGCAGTCGTGATAGGTAACATGGACAGTTAACGATAAAACCGCATAACAATTTATTGCTATGCGGTCTTATCGTGTCTGGACGATACTAATTATTCTTGTCAGTTGATATTCGCTTTTAGCTGATACAAAATATGAAATAAGAATTATAAAATACTGCGTCTTTAATTTATGATTTGTCTAATACAAAAAAACCGCATAAACTTCTATGCGGTTTTTATTTTATTTATAGTCAAGTCTAAATAAAAACAATACAAGACAATAAATTCATTTGATTTAACGCTATTTTTGTTGCTTGCTGTGACTGCGCCTCCAGAGGCTGCGAAAAATAACGTTGAATCTTATTGTATCGATTTTATAGTAATCTAACTATACTTTGAAAAAGACACTACTTATATTTCTCAAAAAAAATTTATTAGTAATTGTTTTCGCGGCGCCATTCATCTACTTCGCGCTCAGCGTGATCTTGAGCATGGCCATAACGCTCTTGTATACGGCCAACCAGCTTATCACGGCTACCTTCAACTTGATCTAAATCATCATCAGTCAGCTCGCCCCATTTTTGTTTTACTGAGCCTTTTAGCTGCTTCCATTCACCTTTTAGAGTATTCTCGTTCATAGTTGTATTCCTTTTTCTTTAATTAATATGTGTAATATAATTTTTAATTGCTTTTCATGGTAGTTCTGTTTACCAATTAACAAACCTATCTATTTATTGATTTTCTTATTTTAGTAGTTCACAAGTATCATTGGTTGCTACCAAATATCTTGTGATAATTAATATAGGGCTTTTCAATTCAGCTGTCTGTATACGCTATGTTTATAGTGTTACTTAATTATAGTGAGCGTGAATCGTGTGTTATCTGCTCACCGACTGTATTAATGATGCGTAAATTGCGTCTATTGTACGTAATGTACATCGAATTGAGACCGATATCTAGAGGTAAGTGTCACATGGGGAACTATGAATATACGGGCTAGGTAACTGCGCAATCTCGTAGCGTATGTCAACTGGGAAAGGGGGTGGGGTATTTATAGTAGACAAACATTCTGATCTTATGAAGCATTAATCTGTTTTGTGAAGCACGAGTCCTACTATATGTTTGGCTATAGACTTATGGTTTAAATAACTATAACCTTATAGTCGAAACATAATTAGTAAAAGTTATTGTGGGTTTAAAAATGACGAGTCTAAAAATAGTAATCAATATGTGACTATCATCACACTTTTTTAGCACAATAGCACTTCAGGTAAATTACTGGCGTGTTGACATAATCATTTATCGAGTAGGGATACCTCTATATTGAATGCATTAGCGCAAAATGAAGCAGCACCTATAGAGTCAAAACGTGAGCTGGCAAAAGCCAAGACGCGGCGTGCCTTATTAAAAAGCGCGTTACGGCTCTATAGTCTAGAAGGCGCTCAGGGCATGAGTATGAATAAAATTGCCAAAGGCGCTGGCATTGCGCAGCCCAGTTTTTATAATCATTTTGAGAGCTTGGATGCGCTACAGAACGAGCTCAGCGCTCAGTTAAAAGACCACTATCTATCGCCAATGCGGCTGGCATGGGTTAATATGCTCAAGGACTATGATGTACTGACTAAGGATGAGTTTAATCAGCAGTGTCAGCAATGTCTGATAATGATTTTTGATTCTGCCTTCCAGAATATTGCGCTATTTCAGCACTTACTCGAAGATCGTCCGAGATTTACTGCCGATATAGAGAACCAATCCTCACTCAATAATGGACTGGGTAATCTGGTCGCAGACATACAAGAGGAGTGGACGGAGATATTTATTCAAGGATTGCAGCTATCCAATCGTTCTTGTGAACGCAGTGCGGTGAGTCTCTGTGTGGATATGGCAGCCGCGCAAGTACATGAGCTGATACTAGGCTGTCATCAGCAGCGCTACTCGATGGAGCAAGCGATTGCGACATTGAATATCAGCTTTGACGCCTTATTTGCCAATTTTTTGCAAGGAAGCAACCATAGCGGCTCATGATATATCTCATGAAAGCTAGGATTTATAAAACATAAAAGGGAGTATGACTATGGGCACTACAGCGGCTAGCGCGGCGGACAACGAACAAATCCACTTTAGAACCTGTACTTTATGCGAGGCGATGTGCGGCGTCGAGATCAAGCACGATGGCGAAAAAGTCTTATCGATCAAAGGGGATAAAAACGATCCTTTTTCTCAAGGCTACATTTGCCCAAAAGCCACTGCTTTGCAGGATTTGTACGAAGATCCTGATCGTTTACGAGGGCCTGTTGAAAGAACGGCGGACGGTTGGAAATCGATCAGCTGGATTGAGGCGTTAGATAAAGTCGCTGCAGGTATTCAGTCTGTTCAGCAAAAATATGGTCAAAATGCATTTGGGGTGTATTTGGGTAACCCGAATGTCCATAACATGGGCGGGATGTTGACCATTAAGCAGCTATTGACCAGCCTAAAGACGCGTAGTCGCTTTTCTGCGACCTCAATTGACCAACTGCCACACCATATCGTCAGCATGCATCTGTTCGGCCATATGCTCCGCATCCCTGTTCCGGATGTGAATCGCACGCAGTATATGCTCATCATCGGCGGTAACCCGCTGGCCTCTAATGGCAGTATCATGACTGCGCCCAACATGCGTCAAAAGCTCAAAGACATCAAAGCACGTGATGGCAAAGTGGTGGTGATCGATCCAAGGCGTACCGAAACCGCAGACATCGCCAGTGAACATCACTTTATTCGTCCAGCGACAGACGTATTGTTGCTACTTGCCATGCTCAATGAGATCTACGCTCAGGGCTATGCCAAGGTAGATAGCCGAGTGGCAGCGCTGGCACCAGAGATTGATCGTATTGCATCATTTGCACAAGGGTTCACCCCTGAGTCAGTGGCAAATATTACAGGCATTACCGCCACTGAAATCAAACGTATCGTCAAAGGGTTTTGTGAAGCCGAAAGCTCAGTCTGTTATGGCCGTATGGGTATCTCGGTGCAAGAGTTTGGCTTGCTCAGCCAATATCTGTCCATGGTCATCAATATCGTCACAGGACGCTTAGATGAAGTGGGCGGACTCATGTTCCCGAACCCTGCGGTCGATGTGGTCAATAGCTCGGGTCCTGGCTATTTGGGCAAACGTCACAGCCGCGTGAGTAATCTACCTGATTTTAATGGCGAATATCCAGTGGTTGCGATGGCGGATGAGATGTTGGTCGCAGGAGAAGGGCAGTTAAAAGGCTTTATGAGTGTCGCGGGAAACCCTGTCCTTAGCACGCCAAATGGTGAAAAGCTAGATGAGGCCTTGTCAGGGCTAGAATTCATGGTGTCGCTTGATTACTTTGTGACGGAGACCAGCCGTCATGCCAACATTATCCTGCCGCCTGTCTCGCCACTCGAGCGTGACCATTACGACATTACGTTTAATGGTTTTGCTGTACACAATGTTGCCAAATACTCGCCTGCCTTATTTAGCAAAACAGAGAATGAGAAGCATGACTGGGAGATTTATCTAGAGCTTGCCGATCGCTTGGATAAAGACGCGCCAGAAGCGGTACAAAAAGAGCGTGCCGCGACAAAAGCGTTTGGACCGAAATTCTTGCTTGAGCAAGCTCTCAAGTACGGACCTTATAAAGACGTCACATTGGATGCGCTGATAGACAACCCACACGGTATTGATTTAGGACCATTGCATCGTATGTTGCCGGAGGCGATCAAGCATGCCGATAAGCAAATCAATCTCAATGTTGATTTTTATCAGGCAGATTTGGCACGGGTCAAAGAAATGATGCAGCAGTATGATAATCAGGAGATTTTGCTCATCGGACGTCGCCATGTACGTAGCAATAACTCATGGCTGCACAATAGTTATCGATTGGTGAAAGGTAAATCTCGTTGTACACTAATGCTGCATCCAGAAACGGCAGAGCAGCACGGTATTGAAGACGGACAAGACGTGAGAGTGACCTCTCGCGTAGGTAGTGTGGTCATCGCAGCAGAGGTGACTGATGAGCTTATGCCAGGCGTGGTCAGTATTCCGCATGGCTTTGGTCATGGTCGTAAAGGGGTGAAGCAGAAGATTGCGCAAGCGCATGCCGGTGTCAGTGTCAATGACTTAACAGACGATACTTTGATTGATCAGTTGAGTGGTAATGCCGCCGTCAATGGCGTGCCAGTGCAATTAGAGGCGTTGGGTGCTAACGCAGACAGTGTGGCTAATGCGGTATTAGAAAACTCAATAGATAGTGCAATCGCATAAGTTCAATTTTTTTAAAGTAAAAAGCAGGCGCTTACACGATGTAAGTGCCTGCTTTTTTATGGAGATAGTTTTTTTATAGTGTCTAGAGATTAAGTCAGCTGTTTGTACCCACAAAATCAAAATCAACGTTGGGCGTTTCACCTTGTATCAATAAGCTGATGGCTTTTGCAGAGCCGCAAGCATGCGTCCAGCCTAACGTGCCGTGCCCTGTATTTAGCCATAGATTGTCAAAAGTGGCTGATGCGTTATGGCTACCATGTTTGACTTGACCGCAATGCGCGCGCCCAATCAAAGGTACGTTTGACGGGGTCATGGGGCGCAGTCCTGTCCAATATTGAACCGAATTTGCGATGATACCTTTTGGAAATAATTGCTGCACGCGGCGCGTAATGGCCTCACAGCGCGTGGCATTTAGGTCCAAATTATAACCATTAAATTCTGCGGTGCCTGCCACTCGCAACTTATCACCCAAACGTGAAGTCACCAGCTTAAACTCATCATCAATCAAGCTGACAAAGGGCGCTAAATGCGGCGCTCGTGGATTGACCGTATAGGTGGCTGAATAGCCCTTTGCTGGAAAAATAGGCACGCGAATATCCAATGGTTTTAACAGAGGAACGCTATAGCTGCCTAGCGCGATCACATGACTATCAGCCGTGAAAGTCTGTACGTTTTCGCCTTTTGGGCGAATGGTAATACTATGCACATGCGGACGCGCAGAGTGAGCGTCAGTATTAAGCGCTAAGATCTCAGTATCATATAAAAACTGTACACCCGCATCAATGCAGCGCTGTGCGAGTCTTTGCGTAAATAGGTGCGCATTACCAGATTCGTCACGGCTGGTGTAGGTTGCACCAGTGAGTTTATGCGCAATCGGATAGAGGGCAGGTTCCAAGTTGACGGCATTATTGATATCAATCACATGGCGCTCACAACCAAGCGCTTGCATGCGCTCAGTGGGTTCGATAGCAGCATCAAACTCAGCTTGGCTGGTATAAAAATGCATAATACCGCGTGTTTGCTGCTCATAATTGATACCGATATCGGCGCGTAGCTGTTGTAAGGCGTCGCGAGAATATAACCCTAAGCGTACCATTTGCACCAGATTGGCATCGGCACGATCAGCGCGGCACTCTTGCAAAAACTGCATCGCCCATTTGAGCTGATCCTTATCCGCACGCAGACGGAATAACAGCGGTGCATCCTCTTTAAACAACCATTTGAGCGCTTTCATCGGGGTGGCAGGATTGGCCCACGGCGTCGCATGAGAGACCGATATTTGACCACCATTGGCAAAAGACGTCTGCATTCCTGCCGCCGATTCGCGCTCGATCACGGTCACATCATAGCCTGCTTGACGTAGATACCATGCGGTGGTCACGCCCACCACGCCTGCTCCGAGTACCGCAATATGTGTCATGGGATTCTCTATGCTCATGTTAATCATGACGGCAGCCGTATATTAGCTTGCCATCACTGTTGCTGCGCCGCCTATTTGTTTCAGCTTGCTTTTACTTTGGGCGCGCAACATCCACCTGCAGTGCGGCTGGCAAGTCCAATATATTCAAATCGCTTTCTGCCAAGTGTTCAGGACGAGCAACGATAAGGGCAATAAAGCCATTGTCATTTTCTATCGCATTCACCACTTGGATTTTATCGAGTTTGTCGCCTGCTGCGGGGAGCGCGCCTGTGCGTTTGACATAATGCAAAAACGCTTTGGGCGCTGATTTAAAATAAATACGGGCGATGACTTCTTGGCCCAAGTAGCAGCCTTTATCATAGTCCATACCGCCACGCTGATGCAGGCGCAGTTCTTGCGGCTGAAACTCACCTTGAGTCGCCGCGACAATCCAATAGTTACCAGTGGCGATACTGCACGCCATCCAATCCTGCGTGTCTTTAGCGGTATTGTGATCGTCCTTATGGCTAAAGGTTGGTTCGTCTGCTAACACACACGGATAAATCGCGATCGACTCACTGGTATCAAATTTAGAAAACGCGCCAAACTTTTTTAAATGAGCTTGTAAGCTATCTGCACAATCGCTGCTGATGACCACATCGTAGTGCTTCTCGGCTTGTTTTTTGATCCAAATGCCAAATTCAATACGGCCTTTTAGATTACAAATAGCGGCTGCCTGATAGCTAAGCCCAAGTTTGGTGACATCACAAGTCAATTGCCCTTGCAAGAATTTTTCGGCATCCTCGCCTTGAATGGTCAACTGCGAAAACTGCGGCAATGCTGAGGGGTTTGGAGACTGAGTCATTGTTATTATCCTTCTGCTTAATAATTAAAATATATAGATGAAATCGAAGCGATAAAAGTTATAGGTGCGCTTTCATATAGACGCTGTTGTTACTGACAGAACCTGTCAGAATAAATGTCAATAAGGTTAAGAAGAGTACCACAAAAAGGGTATCACAAAAACGTCACTACTAAGTGGGGCGCTTCAGTGTGGGTTAAGCATTAAATTGGGTGTAGTGCGCCATTTTCAACGGTACAAATTGGTTAAAAATGGCGAGTTACGGTACAATGTCCGCTCTACAATAAACCCAACGTCTGATGACTGCCGAGGATATGATGAGCTTACCAAATTGCCCAAAATGTGATGCTGAATATACGTATGAAGATGGTGCGTTACTGGTATGTCCGATGTGCGCTCACGAGTGGACGGCGGCTGAGACGGATGCGGCACAAGCGGAAGAGCAAGATGCCGTCATTCGTGATGCGGTTGGCAATGAGTTACAGGATGGCGATGCGGTGACCGTCATTAAAGACCTTAAGGTTAAAGGCTTTTCACTTGTCATTAAAGTTGGAACTAAAGCGAAAAGTATTCGCCTATTACCAGACGCAACCGATGGTCACGATATTGATTGTAAACTCGATGGCTATGGCCCAATGAAGCTCAAATCTTCTGTCGTCAAAAAAGCGTAAATTGTAAAAATGTCTTGAAAGATTCGATAATAAACAAATATAAGACTGACGACATTTAGAAAATACAGAACTGACAGAATATAAAACCTATAAATAGAGAATAGCTATGAGTACTAAAAACGAACAGCTTTTTGCGCAAGCCCGCAAACATATTCCAGGCGGCGTTAATTCACCCGTCCGTGCCTTTGCAGGGGTCGGCGGTACGCCAATTTTTATGCACCGCGCTGATGGCAGCAAGATTTATGACACCGAAGACAATGCCTATATTGATTATGTGGGTTCTTGGGGCCCAATGATTTTGGGTCACGCGCATCCAAAAGTCATCGACGCTGTCAAACAAGCCGCCGATGATGGTTTGAGCTTTGGGACACCAACGCCGTTTGAAACCACGGTCGCTGATAAAATCTGTGAGCTCGTGCCGAGCGTTGAGATGATTCGTATGACCAGCTCGGGGACTGAGGCGACCATGAGTGCGATTCGTTTGGCACGCGGTTATACTCAGCGTGACAAAATCGTCAAGTTCGAAGGCTGCTATCATGGCCATTCAGACAGTCTGCTTGTCAAAGCAGGCTCAGGCATGCTTGATATCGGTGAACCAACGTCTAAAGGCGTACCAGCCGATTTTGCGAAGCACACGATCACGATTCCTTATAATGATCCGCAAGCGATCAAAGACTGCTTTGAAAAATGGGGCGACGAGATTGCTTGCGTGATCTTGGAGCCGATCGCTGGCAACATGAATATGGTAATCCCAACACAAGAGTTTCATGATACGTTGCGTGCCCAGTGTACGGACAATGGCGCAGTATTGATTTTTGATGAAGTGATGACAGGATTCCGCGTGGGTCTGGGCGGTGCGCAGGCACACTTCGGTATCACGCCTGATTTGACCTGTTTTGGTAAAATCATCGGTGCAGGCCTGCCAGTTGGTGCGTTTGGCGGTAAAGAAGAAATCATGTCGTGCATCGCACCGCTTGGTGGCGTGTATCAAGCTGGTACGTTATCAGGCAACCCACTTGCGATGCGTGCCGGTATCGCGATGTTTGAAGACCTAACGGCAGAAGGTTTTTACGAAGACTTAGCTGCCAAAGTCGATCATCTGGTCGATGGTTTCCAAGCGGCGGCGGATAAGCATGGCATCAATCTGCGCACCAATAAATTGGGCGGTATGTTTGGTATGTTCTTTGTCAAAGACGCTGATACCAAAACCCCAAGTAACTTTGATGATGTGACAGAGTGCGATATGGAGATGTTCAATACCTTCTTCCACGGTATGTTAGATCGCGGTATTTACCTAGCGCCGTCTGCGTATGAAGCAGGCTTTATGTCAATCAAGCACAGCAATGAAGATATCGAGGCATCGATTACTGCTGCTGATGAGATATTTGCAGAGATAACAAAGGGTTAACCCACTCTAAATCTCTCAAATTTTAGACATTTGAAAGATAAACCAGCATTCATAATAAATTATGATGCTGGTTTTTTTGTACGTTTGTCATATTTGTGATCTTTTAGGCTTAAATTGCCACGCAGGACATCGCCATACATACGAAAATCACTAGCAAAACTTTTTAGCGGAAATTTAAGCGAGGCGGGTTTGTTTTTTTCAAAGAAAAAATGCCCGACCCAAGCGCAGGCATATCCTGCTGCGACACCTCTTGCGAGAGGCTTTACCGAGCCAGTTTTGATTGACTTTGCCAATCCTAACAAACCAAAACTGCTACCTGCAAAATGGAGACGGCGACAAGCCATGTTTTGATGCTCGTCTAAATAAAAATCATAAAACGCCTGTTTGGGTGACGCTTCAGTTTTTATCATATCCGTTCTGGTACTGTTATGGGTATTAGCGGTTTCGGTCGCATTTTTTTCGGTTGTTTGATTCATGCGGTTAGCGTCCTTGCTGGCGGGTTTATCGACTATCCATTGTCGGCAGTTTTTAGGTAAATAATTGATGGATTTCGATGTGATTTATACCGATGTAAAAGCAGTAAATAACGGTTTTTTATCACAATATTATGAGCTTTCAATGTAGCAAACCGTTATTGCTAACACAAGCGTTAGATGTAGGCTTGGTCATTAGCCTTTGATAGAGTGGTTTTACACTTTTGCTATGATTTTGCGGCGCTTGCGCGTATTTAGGATAAATGCTTTAATGGCAAAATGGCCCAGATTTGTGTGGCGGCTGCTTTTTCTATACCTATGATTTTATATCTATGTCGTACCTGATTTTGTTAAACTACACACTCTCTCTAATACGGTGACAACTTGCCTTATGCCTACTGACTATCTTACAAACCCGCCACTCGGCGATGATGAAATGATGGCAGCCATTGATATTGGTTCCAACAGTTTCCACTTAGCCATTGCCCGTCTTGATCATGGGGAAGTGCGCAAAGTAGTCTCTATGTCTGAAAAGGTACAGCTCGCTGCTGGACTGGATGAGCATAAAATCTTGAGCGAGACAGCTGCACAGCGTGGTCTGGATTGTTTGAGTCGGTTTGTGGCGCGTCTGGATTCTGTACCGCCAGAGCGTATTCGTGTGGTTGCGACCAACGCCTTGCGCCAAGCCAAAAATGCCAATGATTTTATTGCAAAAGCCAATAAGATTTTGCCCAAGCCCATTGAGATTATCGCTGGTCGCGAAGAGGCACGCTTGATTTATTTGGGCGTCTCGCATACCAATGAGAGTAGCGACAAGCGCTTGGTTATTGATATTGGTGGTGGCTCGACGGAATTTATTATCGGTCAAGAGTTTGATCCTTTATTGACTGAAAGCTTACAAATGGGCTGCGTCGCATTCACACAGAAGTACTTTGCTGATGGCCTCATTACCAAAGAGGCTTTTAACAATGCGATTTCAGGCGCGCGCAAGGAAGTACTGGCAATCAATGGTCGTTACCAAAAGACTGGTTGGAGCAGCGTGGTCGGCTCAAGTGGGACGATCAAAGCGGTGCGTAATGTCCTTGTGTCCAAAGGCTGGGCCGATGAGCAAGAACGCATTACTTATAAAGGCGTTAAAAAACTAGAGCGATTGCTGCTTAAGATTGGCAATATTGATGATATCGAGCTAGAAGGCGTCAAAGACCACCGTAAAGCGGTATTTCCGGCAGGTGTGGCAGTGTTGCGTGCGGTGATGAAGGTACTAGGCGTTGAGACCATTACCTACTCAGATGGGGCATTACGTGAAGGCGTGATGTATGACATGCTGGGGCGTTTTGCGAGCGAAGATGTGCGTGACCGCAGTGTGCTCGCGCTTATCAAGCGTTATTCAGGCGACAAAAAGCAAGCCAAGCAAGTGGTAAAAACCAGTCGTAACCTGTTCGAGCAAGTAAAAGATAAGCTTGCCCTAACAAGCGATGACTGTGACTTACTCAGACGTGCCGCGTTTTTGCATGAGATTGGCCTTGCAATCAGTCATAGCAGTTATCATAAGCACAGCGCCTATTTGCTTGAGTATTCTGATATTCCAGGGTTCTCACAAGTGGATCAAAAGCGTATGGCGCAGTTGATGCTCAACCATCGCCGTAAGCTCAAAGCCGATATGTTCGAGCAGACCTGTCAGATCGGGGGAAACCAGCTCGTTTATCTGTGCTTGCTATTGCGTCTTGCGGTACTCGCGCATCATAGCCGTAGTGATTATAAACTGCCAGAATTAGAATTAAAGGTCATCAGTGATAGCGACTGGCAAATCACGGTGGCTGATAGCAGCGAGCATTATGCGTTTTTGGTTGCTGATTTGCGCACAGAGATTGAGCAGTTTGCCAAATGGGGCGTACAGCTTAGTGTGGTAGAGGCGCAAGCAACTGAACCGTTACCATTGTCCGTATCGAGTTAAAGACTAACGTAACAAAAGCAGTGCTGTCGATAATGTCATGCTATATAAGATGTGCTACTATAGCTTCTACTCAGTTTACAACTGTACTTTCATTATCTGAACACCGATAACGATATTATTCTTAAACATAAATACATTAAGTATAATGATTAAAGGGAAGCGTCTATGAGCACTGTCTGGGATAGTGTGCAGCTTGCACGACATGCCAAGCGTCCATTATTTATGGACTATGTTAATCAGCTTTTTACTGAATTTGATGAGTTGCACGGCGATCGTGCTTTTGCCGATGACAAAGCCATTTTGGGCGGTCTGGCACGGTTCAATGATCAACCTGTAATGGTCATCGGTCAGCATCGTGGTCGCAGTACTCGTGAGCGTATCGAGCATAATTTTGGTATGGCCAACCCTGAAGGCTATCGCAAAGTGATTCGCTTGGTCAAAATGGCAGAGCGCTTCAATATTCCTGTGATGACCTTTGTCGATACTCAAGGTGCCTATCCTGGTGTTGGCGCAGAAGAGCGCGGTCAAGCGCAAGCGATTGCAGAGAGTATCGCGGTATTCTCTAGCCTAAAAGTGCCTATCATCGTGACCATTATCGGTGAAGGTGGTTCAGGTGGTGCATTGGCAATTGGCGTTGGCGACAAAGTCAACATGCTGCAAAACAGCATCTATTCGGTCATTTCTCCTGAAGGCTGTGCATCTATCTTATGGAAAACCGCTGAAAAAGCACCAGACGCTAGTGAAGCACTGAAATTAAATGCCATCAACCTTTACCAGCTAGGTTTGGTTGATGCCGTCATCGATGAAGGTGAGGGCGCACATGTGCAGCCACAACCCGTTATGGAAGCTCTAAAATCACTGATCACTGAGCAGCTTGATGAAATCAAAGATTTGGATCCTCAAGAGCGTTGTGAGCTCCGCTACGAAAAATTAAAGACGTTTAACTCAGAAGTGATGCTGCCTGCTTAATGCAAAGCATGTGCTAAGCTTTTCATATTCGAGACTGAGTCTTAATGCTAAAATAAAACGTGTCATTCAATGGCGCGTTTTTTTATGTCTATTAATTTGCTCATGAATTTATCTATCTAAAACTAAGGCTGATTATGACCAGCAGTGCCATCCTCACGCATCCTATTAGACCAATCAGTGATTTGCCGATTGATGAGACATTGGCAGATGCATTATTGGGCAGTATAAATGACTATAGGGAGCAGCTGCATGGTCGTCGGCTATGGCTGGCTTGTAGCGGTGGGCGTGATTCATTAGCGCTTGCAGCGTTATGTGTGCAGCTCTATCGGCAAGGCAGATTGCCATGTTTGCCGCAGCTGTTACATGTTGATCATGGTTTGCAAGCGCATAGTCGGCACTGGGCTAAGCACGTCGCTGATTGGGCGCAAGCACAGCAGATACCTTGTCATATCCTAAGAGCACAAGTGACAGGTCATGATGAGCAAGCCGCGCGGCAAGCCCGCTATAACGCCATGCGTGCGCATATCAACCAAGATGATGTACTGCTACTAGGACATCACGCCGACGACCAAGCCGAAACGGTACTGATGCGCTTGATCCAAGGCGCTGGGGTCAATGGTCTATCAGGTATGCAACCATGGCGAGTACAAACGCAGCATGGACGACGCCATGCATTGTGGCGACCTTGGCTCACGGTAAGGCGCGCCACGATTAGTAATTATGCCAAGCGCTTAGCGTTGCCTTATATCGATGACCCGACCAACGAGACGGGTGATAATGTCCGTAGCGGACTGCGCCGCGATATCATGCCTATACTGGCAACTTATAACCCCAATGTCATTGATAATATTGCTCGCAGTGCGCAGCTATTAGGCGATGCGCAAGCCACTGTCAATGTTCAGGCTGAGCAAGATATGCAGCAGACAGCTGATGAAAGCCTACAGCTACCAGCAGCACAGCGCATGCTCAATATCGATACATTGCAAGTATTGCCCATTTATCGCCAGCGGCAACTACTGCATCATTGGCTGGGTCAAGATGAGCCATTACCGCCTGCTAAGCAGCTGGTCGATGACGTATGGAATTTGACTCAGCGCAGCGACCATGATCACCAAACTGAGCTGTTTTGGCAAGCTCGTACGCGCTCCTATGTTGTTCGCCGCTATCGTCAGCAGCTCTATCGTCAAAGCAGTGAATGGTTGTCTTGGTTAAACGTGCCACTAATAGAGCAAGCGCAGCTTTTATCGCGTTTGGATTTGACAACAAATGACTCAGCAGACAGTGATTTTGCACTACTGACTGTTCGTCGCACTGAAGACTATATCTGGCAGTTGCAAGTGTATCCAGATGCGCTGGCAAGATTGATAGAAAGTCATATAGGCGCACTCAATGCAGTATTAAAGATAAAGCCATTAGATCGCAAACAGCGTGTGCAGACGGCATTGGCGACACGTTCACAATCAGGCAAAAAACTGTATCAAACGCTTGGTATTCCATTATGGCTGCGAGAAAGCTTGGTTGTGGTCAGTGTCGTACTCTTAGATAAAGAACACGCTAAAAATGAGATTCCTATCTTATTATTATCGCCTTTTGATAGGTGGATATTGAAAAATGACTTTTCGAGCAATACCAAAAGTCTAGGTAGTGATATCGACGATGTTTTTAAGAATGTTATAAGCGTAGTTGAGTAGATGAAACAAAACTATAGCGGCTATTATATCTTGCAATGAGGCTTTCATAAGTGTGCTGCCCATACCTTGAAGTCTTTTTGAACCGCCTTACGAATAAAAAACATATTTGACACCTCAAAATATTTTATAAAAATTATTTCTCAATCTAACAGCTAAACCATGTCATAGTCGACGTCAGTTGCGTGTTTTAACTAGGTTTAATGCGATTGTAGCTGACAGGAATTTATCAAACGGTTGTAGTGGCAGTATGCTAAACTGAGTGTCGTTTTATATATCAGTATGTTACGTTGAATACTTTTGAATTTTGTGACTAGGAGACAAGTATGTCGGTATTAGATAATAAGAAAATCAGTTTTATTGGTGGCGGAAATATGGCACAAGCGCTTATCAGCGGGCTTGTGGGCTGCGGCATCAAACCAAGTCTAATCACGGTCGCCGATCCTAGCAGCGATATCCGTGAGCAACTAGCCGCTAAAGGTCTAAACACCGTCGATCCAATGGCGGATGCCAAAGCAGCTGTGGTCGGTGCTGATATCGTGGTACTGGCAGTAAAACCACAAATGATGAAAGTGGTGGTTGGTGCTTTTGCTGAGGCATTGGACAATCAGTTGGTCATCTCGGTTGCTGCAGGTCTGTCAACTGACCTATTGTCTAGCATGCTGGGCGGCTATAGTAATATCGTGCGCGCCATGCCAAACACGCCTTCCATGATTCAGATGGGTGCAACCGGTCTCTATGGCACAGATAATATCTCAGCTGAACAAAAAGAGCTGGCAACCGCGGTGATGGAAGCCTCAGGACTGGTCATGTGGGTCGATGATGAAGAACATATGCATGCTGTGACTGCCGTGTCAGGCTCAGCGCCAGCGTATATGTTTTATTTCATCGAATCGATGGTCGATGGCGCAGTGGCATTAGGGCTTGATAAAGAACAAGCCTCAGTACTTGCCATGCAAACCATGCTTGGTGCGGCAAAAATGGCGATGAATAGTGAAGATACGCCTGCTGAGCTGCGCCGTAAAGTGACGTCTCCAAACGGTACCACTCAAGCCGCTGTTGAATCCATGCAAGCCAATGAGATTGGCCGCCAAATCGGTGAAGCCATGCAAGCGTGCTATGATCGTAGCCAAGCGCTTAGTGAAGAGATGAGTAAATAGTTATTGATTAGCAATTAAGTAAGTAACGACCCAAAAAGTAGGTCAGGCTCAACAGCTGACCTGCATTGTATGATGATTCGCATCTGATAATGACAGTTGTCATCCTAAAATCTGTCAACAATGTCCCATTGAGTAGCCCTTCATGAACAACATGTTATTTCAAGTTTTTGATCTGGTCACCACATTCGCTATGATGCTGGTGTTTATTCGTTTTATGCTGCAATTTGCAGGGATGGATGCGCGCAACCCGATGATTGCACCTGCCTATAAAGCGACCCATATCGTCGATGTGTTTGGGCGTATCTTCCCAACGGTCGGACAGGGACGTATTAGCATTGCTGCTATTGTCCTGATGTTTTTGATTCGTCTGATTGATATCTCTGGAAAAGCGGCCTTGACGCATCAAGGGATTGCGCCTGTGCCGCTATTCTTCACGGGTACGATCAGCTTGGTATTAGACTTTTTACGCATGTGTCGTTACCTAGTGATTGGGTCTATTATCGTCAGCTGGATCGTGGTGTTTACCCAATCCCAGCATCCTATTATTGGTATCATCATTCAGCTAGCAGAACCGATTTTGGCACCGTTCCGTCGTATTACGCCAAACTTAGGCATGCTTGATTTATCACCGATGATTGCTTTTTTTGTATTCTATCTGCTTGAGATCTTCATCGGCGGCTTGTCGGCAAACTTTATGCCAATGCTAGGATAATTGGTGTCTCTAAATCACAGAGAATAAATAACGCATCGCATGCCAAAAGGCGCACTATAAAATATAGAGCGCCTTTTTTATGTCTGCTATTGATGAACGTTATTACTTTATGTTGTTACTTTATAAAGACATTAAGAGTGGATAAAGCGATTGGGTATTAATTGCGCCTGAGCATCATCAGGGTGAGGGTCGTCAGCCGCGCGCAATGTCTGGTTAATCCAATTATCTGCGGATTTTACCGCATCAATCAAATCATCTTCCATGGCCAAACGCCCAGCAATAAAGCTGGCAAGCGAACATCCTGAGCCATGAAATTCACCCTCTAAGCGCGGTAAGATGCTCTTATGTACCATCTCGCCCTCTATATATAAATACTGCTCGATATCACCGCTATCAAAATCATGAGAGGTTTTTACCAACACCGCATGAACGCCTTGCGCGCACAGTTTTTTCGCACCACTGTGCAAATCCTGCTCGCCGCTCAGCGCGCGCAGTTCATGCGTATTGGGTGTAATCAAGGTGGCATAGGGTAGCAGCTGCCTAAACGCGCGCACCAGCGTTTTCTCATCGCCCAAACTGCCACCGCTATTGGCGACTAATACAGGGTCTAATACAAACGGGGTATCAGGGCTTATTATTTGCTCAGCAAACAACTGGGTTAGCATGGCGATATTGTCAGTGGTACCAATCATACCAGATTTGATGGCTTTGACAGGTAAATCGTCAAGCACCGCAGTGGCCTGTGCTTGCACTAAGGAGGCAGCGCACGCCTCAAAGCCAAATACCTGCTGTGAGCTTTGAATCGTGACTGCCGTACAAGCAATAGCCGCATGCGCACCAGATTGACCGATGGCTTCAATGTCCGCTTGTAATCCAGCACCGCCTGAGGGATCCAGTCCAGAAAAACACAGTACGACAGGTCGCATAACCGCTCCTTTTAGGTATTTTATAATCAGTGATAAATACTATAGCCACCTACTGCCAAAAAATCTATCTCAGTCTAGTACCTATAGATTAAGTATAAAGTATCAAAACAAATGAGACTGTTCTGAATCATCAATTTAGCAGTGGTATTTTTTTGCAATATGGCGTAATTTTAAGTATTAAAAGGCGAGAAAAGCATTTATATCGATAATTATGAGAAAAGCCTCATTAAATCGGTAGACAAGGCTTGCAATTCGTTTTGGCTTTGTTATAATACTCGCCCACGACATAAGACGTATTGTTAGCATTAATACTATGTTTATTTTTATAAATGTCTTAAATCGTTAGGTGAAGTGGGTGAGTGGCTGAAACCAGTTCCCTGCTAAGGAACCATACGTGTAAGCGTATCGAGGGTTCGAATCCCTCCTTCACCGCCATTTATTCAGTTATTATTAGAGTAGTAACGCAGCATATTGCGTTAAACATTCTTAATAATTAAATCAAAAAATATTTTGTTTTTAATTAAAAAAGATGTTGACACAAGCGATATTATCTATATAATAGCCAACCTAATTTACTGAAATTGTTTTTAACAACTCGGTAAATGATTTGCAAAGTACGCGCTTGTAGCTCAGTTGGATAGAGCACTTGGCTACGAACTAAGGGGTCGGGAGTTCGAATCTCTCCAAGCGCACCATTTGCATAATCAACTAAATCAATCGCCTGTCTTATGACAATTGGCGATTTTTTTATGTCTATCATTTTTGTAATCTATCACGGGGCTTGATGGCTTCGTACTGGTGACTTGCTGTCAATCGCTTTGCAACTATAGTCAATATGATCAGACGGTCATCTAGGATAATGTACGATAGACCAGTCATTTACGGTACAATAGGGTTATTATTCACTGCTTGCTATGAGCTCGTACCATGCCAAAAAGTTCCTCTAAACGCCCGTCAAAATCTGTCAATAAATCAAAGCCGCAACCGAGCGCTTTTGCGCAGCAAGATCCTAATGAAGCGCCCGCCATTGCCAAACCCATGGTTCGTGTCGTAGCCATTCTGTATGATGGTATGTTGATTCTGGCATTGTTATTTTTGGTGGGTACGATATTGACCGTAGTTGGCACGCTGCTAACGATGGAGACGGGTACCGAGTCTTCACAGGCCCAGTCACTACCGCTTTGGTATCAAAACGCCATTATGACGCCATCATTTGTACTGACATTGGTGGCCTTCTACGGCATATTTTGGCGCCGTGGTGGTCAGACATTGGGGATGCAGACATGGCGGCTCAAAACCATTAATGACGCGGGTCAGTGGCTCACGTGGGGGCAGTCGTTTAAGCGTATCTTGGCTGCTTGTCTGATGCCGTTACTCTTTGGCATCATCGGTAGTCTTATTGATGGGTCACGCGCCGCCTTATTGGCCAGCGCGTTTCTTGGACTGGTATTCAACTATGTTTTTTGTCTGTTTAACCCTCGTGGTCTCGCAGTACAGGATATGCTATCCAACACCATTACCCTAAAAATGCCAAAAGTAGCACATGAAGGGTTATGGCGCGGTTTTAAAAATCGTAAGAAAAAATCTTAGGATTATAAAATAGCCAGCAAGGCTCAAAACATACAAAAGTGAAAGTTATATATTAACGCTTTGAATCAGCCATGCAGTATAACCGACAAAGAAAAGCACCAACGTAGCGCCCGACGTACGACCGAACTGGCGCTTTTTTGTAAAGGCAAACACACACAGAGCAACGAGTAATACCGTCAGTAGCCCCATTGCCATCACATCACGTGATAAAATCACTGGATCAGCAGAGATAGGGGCAATCACCGTAGCTAGGCCTACGACCGCCAATGTATTGAAGACATTTGAGCCAATGATATTGCCAAGTGCCATGTCGTGCTCGCCTTTACGCGCTGCTGACAAGCTTGATACCAGCTCAGGCAGTGATGTACCAACCGCAACAATCGTCAAGCCAATGATAAGCTCACTCAGCCCCCAGAGCGTTGCCAATTCGACCGCTCCCCAAACGATCGCCCGCGAGCTAAGTACCAGCATCAGCATACCGAGCAGTAAGCTACCAAGTCCACGCGCTACGCTTGGCTCTGTCGCATCTGAATCTGCATTATCAATGTCCTCTTCATGCTCATGATAGCCCTCACGAATGCTCAATACGATCTGTGACCCCAATACCGCAATCAACAATACAAGCAATATCAGACCATCCACTTGGCTCAATATGCCGTCACGTAGCTGCCATGCAGCGATGGCGGTGATTAGCAGTAGCAGCGGCAGGTCACGCTTTACGATACCTTTACGGATGATAATAGGGCTAATCAGTACGGTTGCACCCAGTACTAAGGCAATATTGATAATATTTGAGCCGTAAGCATTGCCTAAAGCCAGCTCAGGACTGCCTTCTAATGCAGCCAGTACTGACACGACCATCTCAGGTGCTGATGTGCCGATACCTAATATCAAAACACCGATTAGGAAACTCGGTACACTAAACTTTTTTGCCAGCGCTGTTGCTCCGTCAATAAAGACATCGGCACTCCAAACCAAAATTGCTAACCCAATCAGTATTGCAATCACCGCCAACCACATCGGTATGTTTCCTTATATATGATGAAAAATATGAGTTTAATAAATAAAAATCGCACAAAAAAAGCCGAATCTTGATTTAGATTCAGCTTTCCTCATAGCATCGAGATTTTTAGTAATAATAGCAGTTAACTCAAAGATGTAACTTTGTGTTTATCTTAAATTTACCAAAACCTCACCATCCTGTCATATTAAGCAACTTGTACAGGAATGATATTTGCTGTGTCTTTCACCGTGTTGTCTTCGTTGCAATAGACCAGTTTTGGCTGATACGTCGATGCTTCAACTTCATCGAAATGCGCGTAAGCACAAATAATGACGATGTCGCCTAGGTCTGCCATATGAGCCGCAGCACCATTTAATGAGATAATACCAGAGCCCGCCTCAGCACGGATAGCATAGGTGCGAAAGCGCTTGCCATTGGTCACATTATAGATATCGATAGATTCGTTTTCACGTAGACCAGCTAGGTCTAGTAGATCACCATCGATACCGCATGAGCCTTCATAGTGAAGCTCAGCATGGGTAACGCGAGCACGGTGTAATTTGCATTTAAGCATATTAAGTAGCATAGGTTGCTTCCTTAGCGTAACTGATATTAAATAACTAAATCAAAAGGTTAATGGGGACAAACGTACCAAAATAAAAGGCTATTACTATAGAAATAATATTTTATTCAGGCAATTTAAAGCCATTAATTTGTGAACGTGCTTTTTCGATATCACCATCTAGCAATAGTGGTAGCGCGTCAAAAGCCGCCGTCAATGCGCTGTCAATGGCGATTTGCTCATCGGGAGACGCTTTTGAGAGCACATGTCCACTGACTTTAGATTTGTGACCAGGATGACCGATACCCACACGCAGACGATGAAAGTCATTACCGATATGCGGCGTAATATCACGCAGGCCATTGTGACCACCGTGACCACCGTCGGTTTTGAGTTTGATGCTGCCAGCTGGAATATCGAGCTCATCATGAGCAATCAATAACTCGTCGTTTTTGATGCCATAAAAATTTACCATAGGCACGACTGACTGACCAGATTTATTCATAAACGTCAGAGGCATAAGTAAGCGCACATCAGATCCATGAATGTGCCCACGTCCTGTCACCCCGTGGAATTTTTTGTCAGGGGAGAGCGTGATGTTGAATTGTTGCGCCAAGTGATGGACAAACCAAAATCCGGCATTATGACGCGTAAACATATACTGCTGACCAGGATTACCAAGACCGACAATAAGCTTTATGGCCATAAAAACACCCTGCTTAAATTTGATAAATAAGGATAAGGTTTGAAATATTGATAGACAATATATTCTCAAACCTTAGGGCGTGTTGAACATTCGCA
>NZ_DDNS01000013.1:12883-33941 GCF_002341255.1 Psychrobacter sp. UBA2514 | reverse complement strand
TGAGCTTTTGCAAGTAGATCAATTAGCTTGTGTGTGGCTATCTTTATCATATCGAATTCATGCTCGCCTGTAGAGCTCGCTTGAACAAACTGGAATGAACTGCCAACCTCAAACAAGTTTATAACATCTATCACATCTATACCGATAATAGTACTTGCGGACCTTACATCTAGCAGTTCAACAACATCATTTACTTCATTAGGCTGGCATCTAATAATGCCTTCTACAATATCTAAGCGTTCATACTCATTGTTATCTGTCTGTAAGCCTACTAAAATATCAGCCTCTGCTTTCTCTTTTAGCTCTAGTAGTGCCTGCTCATTCCAACCGTCACTGATGATAAAACAGGCAATAACAGCTGATTGAAAACCTTCTGTGTCTGATGGGTATAAGGCTGCACAGGGTACACTTTTTAGTTTAGCTTCATTAAAATGATATTTCATAGTTATACTCGTTTATAATTCATGGTGCTAATATAGTTAGAAAGCTCTAGAATAAAGTTAGAACGAAAGGCTGTTAGATTTTTAATAATATTCATAAAGCGCTATACCGCTTTTTAAACGCTCTAAAATTACTGCTTTTAACTCGTTAGGCTCAATCACCACTGCCAACTGCGACATACTGACTAGCCAGTCTTGCAAGCGCTGCGTATTGGCAACTGTTGCACGCACTTCGTTCCAAGTGTCATCGATAACCGTAATCGTTTGAGTAGATGATAACGGCCGCTCATATAAATGCTGGCAGGCATATTTTTGCACCTTTAGAACCAGTTCGATTTTTAAACCATTATTCAATTCCAACTTTCCTAGCTTACGTAGATTCTCAAGAGTAAAAGCATTGCGCTCTACCCAGTCCGGTACCAACTGCTCTGTTACTTCAGCTGCTTCAATACGATTAACTGCAAAATTACGATGTGCCTTCAACAGGACATTATCATCAATATGATCACTCGTTGGATTGAAGCCTGTGAGATAGACCATATTGTCGATAAAGACTAAACCTTTGGGGTAAGTTATCCTAACGTTTGAATGTTCACCCCATTTTTTTCTATAAGTGATGATGTGTAGTTGCTTATTCTCTAACAACGCTTGATGAATGCTAGCCAGCACGTCACTATCAAGCTTTGGTGCTTGTACGATACTGGGCAGGGTAATGAGATGATTTTGCCACTGCCCTAGCCTGCTTTGATTGAAGCTGGTCTTATCTTGACGATCTAACTGGGCAAGCTTTTCACTAACACCTTGCTTGAAAGACGTTGGTAAATAATTTGCGGTATATTTATCAAGCATTTGCCAAAAAAACACCGTTTGCTCATTAATAACATCGATACTAAAGCTTGGCTCAATATAAAACCTTGCCGTTTGTCCGCTAATATTCTGTCCCCAAGCTGGCAGACGCATTAAAGCATCGCTGTGAAAGATGTCATTAAATATTTGATTGAGACTACTCAAATCGTTCTCTAAATTTTTACGCTCGTTTGCGTAATGGTTAGGATTATTGCCATAAACGTTCATTAGCTCTGTGAGTGATATTGCCTTGTCTTTACTACGTGGCAAGCGCTGTTATAGCATAAACAGACGGGTTGATTTGTTGTAGCTGGCGACTGGGTATGTGGGCATATTGTCTGCTCTATAGGCTATAGAATCTATCAAACTGTCATTTTAAAAGTAGGCTCTTATAAAAAGGTTAATCAAACCGCACCACAATCGCCGTGCCATTATCATAGGCATTGCCATCAGAGTCATAAACTTGCTGTTTAAGCGTCTGTAGCCACTCTTGTAAATCCGTTTGATTATCGATACGCGCCCATTCATTACTTGGCACTAAATCATGAATACCGTCAGTACAAACAACAAGACTATCACCTGCTTGCACTGTGATTGTCTGTTTTGTACTATTAGGTGGCTCGTTGCTTGGGTCATCGCTATTTACTGCCAATGCAAAGCACTCAGTGATACTATATAAGCTGCCTGCCATACCTGTGCGGTTATACTCATCAAAACTTGCTTGACGATCTTCATCGTGCGCCTTCTCATCTACCAGCTCATTTAATAAGTTATGGTCACGAGTTAAGCACTGCCATCCTTTTGTGTTTTTTCTTAGCAAGTACACACGGCTGTCACCGACATGAGTGATGTCTATATTGATTGATTTATCATCGTTTAGTGTGCCGATGATCATCGCGAGGGTTGCTGCAGCGCCATAGCGTTTTTTTGTGTGCTTGGTTTGGCTCAGTTGCGTATAGATACGATCTGAGGTTATATTTTGGATGTTTACTTGTTCGTCATTCCATAGCGATCTAATTGCTTTAACAACTGCCTTCGAGCAGTGCTGTGACTGGTTAGAGCTGGCAACGCCGTCTGATACCGCAAGACAAAATGGAGCAACGACCGGGGTCACTAGCATTACTCCTAAGTCCTCTTGATACCAGTGGTCTAAAAAGAAAAACGCGTCTTGCTGAAGCTGATTACTGGCATTACCTTGAAAGGTAATAGTGCAGGCCTGTGCTATTGCTTTAATAAAAGGATCATATTCATCACTTAAAGTCGCTGTCATATTCATTCGCTCATTAATTATTATCGTTAAGACAAGTATAGTAGATTACCTACCAATTTACTTTCTAGGTCATGCGATATTTTGAATTGATAGTAATCACGAGTGACTGAAATCTTCTAAAGGTTCACCAATCCAAGCTCAAAGAGGTAGGCGATATTGCTGACAACTCATAAAGGTGATGTTTAATTTTCTCTTATTTATCAGGTGGCTATCTTGTTCTTTTTTAAGGTGTCGCATTATCAGTGTTTATAAGATAGAGTGATATGTATTCAGCACGATTTGGTATAGAAAACCCTGCTAAGCCTTGATAGTAAAGGCTCAATATGGTTTTGTCAGTTTTACAAAATTCTCAGGTGGCATGAGTGATATCGGGGTTTGTCTTCAATAAAGTAGTTAATTACATACCTAGCAATCTAAGTGATTAGCAGTATAATATCAGCCACCAAAAAACTTCTAAATTCAATAAAAAGAGCTCACTATGGCACTTAAAAAGACCGAGATATATGCAACCCTTTGGGCAAGCTGTGATGAGCTGCGCGGCGGTATGGATGCCAGCCAATACAAAGACTATGTATTGACCATGCTATTTATGAAGTACGTATCGGACAAGTTTAAAGGCGACCCTTACGGGGATATTTTCGTCCCTGAAGGCGGTAGCTTTGACGATATGGTAATGCTCAAAGGCGATAAAGAGATCGGTGAAAAAGTTGATAAAATCATCGGTAAGCTTGCCGAAGCCAATGGGCTAAAAGGCGTCATCGATGTCGCTGACTTCAATGATGAAGAAAAGCTAGGTAAAGGTAGAGAGCATGTTGATCGCTTATCTAAGCTTATTGGTATATTCGAGGGTTTAGACTTATCAGGCAACCGGGCTGATGGTGATGATCTGCTTGGCGACGCTTATGAATATCTGATGCGCCACTTTGCAACGGAGTCAGGTAAGTCCAAAGGACAGTTCTACACCCCATCTGAGGTGTCACGTATCCTATCTCAAATCATTGGTATTAATGAAGATACACCGCAGGATGCCACTGTTTATGACCCAGCTTGCGGCTCAGGCTCGCTGCTACTCAAAGCCAGTGATGAAGCGCCGCGTGGTCTGACTATCTTTGGTCAAGAGATGGACTCTGCCACAACCGCACTTGCAAAGATGAATATGATCTTGCATGGCGCAGTAGGCGCTGATATTTATAAAGGCAATACCCTCGCCTCGCCGCAATTTGTAGCAGGCAATCAACTGAAAACCTTTGACTTTGCCGTAGCCAACCCACCCTTTAGTAATAAAAACTGGACCAGTGGTCTAAATGCAGCAGCGGATGAGTTCGACCGTTTTACGTGGGGCATTCCCCCTGAAAAAAACGGCGATTATGCTTTTTTACTACACATCATTAAGAGCTTAAAAAGCACAGGCATCGGTGCAGTCATCTTACCGCATGGTGTGCTATTCCGAGGCAATGCCGAAGCGCATATCCGCACAAATCTTATCAAACAAGGCTACATCAAGGGCATCATCGGCCTGCCAGCTAACTTATTCTATGGTACAGGTATTCCTGCTTGTATTATCGTTATCGATAAGATGACGGCAGCTGAGCGAGCCACAGGCGCATCTGGACTATTTATGATAGATGCCAGTCGCGGGTTTATGAAAGATGGCAATAAAAACCGCTTACGCAGTCAAGACATTCACAAAGTCGTTGACGTCTTCAATCATCAAACCGAGCTGGCAGGCTATAGCCGTATGGTCGGCATGGATGAGATCAGCGATAATGACTACAACTTAAATATTCCACGCTATATCGATGCAAGCCTTGATGAAGACCAGCATGACCTTGGCGCTCACTTGCAAGGCGGTATTCCGATTAGCGATATCGATACCTTAGAGCCGTATTGGCAAGTATTTCCAAGCCTGCGAAAGGCGCTATTTGCAGACTTGCGAGAGGGCTATCGTCAGTGCCTCATACCCGCTAATGAAGTCAAAGCCACGGTCTTGGCGCATCCTGAGTTTATCCAGTTTGCAAGCCAAAGCCTGACGCCCTTTAGTGACTGGTGGACAGCATCTAACCTTACAGATATCGCGCAAGGCGATAAACCCAAAGCCATCATTCAGCGTATCAGTGAAGACTTGCTTCAGCGTTATGCCGATACTGCCCTACTCGATAAATATGACATCTATCAGATTTTGATGGATTATTGGGCAGAGACGATGCAGGACGATGTGTATGCCCTCTCACAAGAAGGCTGGCAAGTTGGCAAGCAGTTGCGTCAGCTTATCGCTGCTAAGGGCGAAAAGCTTAAAGAAACTCCTGATCTGGTTATCAATAAGAATAAGTACAAAGCCGAGCTTATCGCGCCTGCGCTTATCATTAACCGATACTATAGCGATGAGCAAGCACATATAGACACCCTACAAGCCAAACTCGATACCGTAAGTACGACTTTGACTGAGTTCATTGAGGAGCATAGTGATGAAGAAGGCGTACTCAATAATATAAGCACTAAAAAAGAGGCAAATGAGGCATTAAAAGACTTTTATGCTATGGCTTATAGAATATTTGCTCCTGATCAATATAAAGATTATGTAAGACTGAATAAAGAGATTGAGACCGCGCAGAGTGAGCTATTGATATTGGCTCAGAATCATGTGATTGATAAAGCCAATAATTATAGTGGGAAGATTGCCCTTAAAAACTTAAAAACTTATCTAAACACTAACGCCTCAGCAGAAGAGATAAATACCATCAATAGCTATCTCAACAAAGACAAACTGATAAAAGCCGAGCTAAAAAAGGTAAAGGATTTTGAAAAACAAGCCGTCACTGTAGTTGATAAAAAAATGCAAGAAGACGATATATCTGACTTTACTGATATTCAAAATATTCAGCAGTTTTTACAATTAACTGATGCGGAAGCGGCTGCCAAAAAAGCGCTAAAAGAAGCGCAAGATGCCCTAGACTTGGCGGTATTTAAAACATATTCAACGCTGAGTGATGAGGACATCAAAACCTTACTGGTCACGGATAAATGGCAAGCGACATTGCAATCGCGTATTGAGGCGGAGATTGAGCGTATCACCGCCCAGCTTGCTGATCGGGTGACGCAGTTAGAAGCGCGCTACGCTGAGCCATTGCCCAGTCTGCTTGATGAGGTGGATAGACTGAGCCAAAAAGTCACCGCGCACCTGCAAGCGATGGGAGTGGCGTCATGAGTGAGGTAAAAATACCCGAGGGTTATAAACAGACTGAGGTTGGGGTTATTCCAGAGGATTGGGAGGTTACTACTATTGGAGATTTTTCGCCATTGCAGAGGGGTTTTGATTTACCGACAACTCAGGTAGAAGCTGGCGAGTATCCAGTGGTTTATTCAAACGGAATTCTTAGAACTCACAAAGCTTTTCAAGTAAATGGTGCAGGTATCGTTACTGGTCGGTCAGGTACGATAGGAAAAGTACATTACGTTGAAAGAGATTTTTGGCCTCACAATACCACCTTATGGGTAACAAGTTTTGGCAATTCCAATGTCAAATTTGTTTATTACTTATTTAATAGCATCGGGTTTGAGCGTTTCAAAAGTGGCTCTGGGGTTCCAACGTTAAATAGAAATGATGCACATAGTTTTAAGATAGTAGTACCAAGTGAAGTTAAAGAACAAATCGCCATCGCCACTGCCCTATCCGACGTTGATGATTTAATCAAGTCGCTAGAAAAGCTGATTACCAAGAAGGAAGCGATAAAGACCGCTACTATGCAGCAGCTACTTACAGGTAAAACTCGCCTGCCTGAGTTTGCCACTCGTGAGGATGGTAGTGCTAAAGGGTTTAAACAGACTGAGTTGGGGCAGATTCCTGAGGATTGGGAGGTTAGAAAACTAAATCAGATATCTGATGTTAAATCAGGAGGAACACCTTCAACGTCTGATAGTTCCTATTGGAACGGTTCAATACTTTGGTGCACGCCAACCGATATAACAGCTCTAAAATCGCAAAAATATCTCTCAAACACACTCAAAAAAATCACTAAAGCTGGATTGGAAAACTCATCTGCTGAATTACTTCCTATAGGAAGTATAGTAATGACATCTCGTGCTACGATTGGTGAGTGTGCTATAACGACAAAAAATATATCTACTAATCAGGGTTTTAAGAACTTCATTTGCTTTGATAATACTAACAATGAGTTTCTCTATTACAATCTATCTAATTCAAAAAATAGACTTGTTCAACTTTGTAGTGGCAGTACGTTTTTAGAGATTAGCACTACTCAAACTCGTAACTTTGAAATATCAGTACCAAGTATTCAAGAACAAACTGCCATCGCCACTATTCTCTCTGATATGGATACTGAGATTCAAGCATTGCAGCAGCGTTTAGACAAAACCCGTGATATTAAGCAAGGTATGATGCAGCAGCTGTTGACAGGGAAAGTGCGCTTAGTAAGTTCTGACAGTTCTAGCACTTATCCATCAGCTGATAATGGTGACTGCCTAGCATGAATACATCAGTGACCTTACAACACGAAACCATCGTTTCGGTATCAGATTTGCTCAATGAGAGCCGGTTGACCATCCCTGAATATCAGCGCCCTTACAAATGGACGCAGCGTAATATCGCAAGCCTATTCAACGATATCAAAACCCAAAGCGACAAGCCCGCCTACCGTCTTGGTACTATCGTACTGCACCAGTCTGAAAATGATAAAGGCGAAGATATACTTAACATCGTTGATGGTCAACAGCGCACCCTAACGCTAATGCTCACCGTTATGGCGATTATCAAGAAGTATATTAAATCACCAAAAGATACGTCAGATGTAAGTAAAATACTAGGCAATCTAACGCAGAGCGTGCCAGCGCTAGCACAAAAGCAAGCGTTCGCAAGTGACATCTCTATCTATAATCTGCATACAAACTTCCAAGAAATTCAGCGTATTGTAAATCGCGGTGAGCTCAGCGTTCATCATATCGATTTTTTGCTGCATAAATGCGAAGTTGTCATTTTTATCTTAGAAGATGAATCAGAAGCGTTTCAGTTTTTTGACTCGCAGAACTCGCGCGGTAAAGCACTATATCCGCATGACTTACTCAAGGCGTTTCATTTGCGTGAGTTTAGCGCCTATGATGAACGCCTTAATCCCGATATCAAAGCGCAAACTGTCGCCCACTGGGAGAGCTTAGCAGATAGCGATTTGCACAGACTATTTGGTCAGCATTTATTTAGGATTAAGCGCTGGATCGATCAAAAACCCGCCCGCAGCTTTAGCAGTCGTCATGTCGATATCTTTAAAGGGGTGTCTTTACACAAGCAAAATTTACCGCATTACGCCAAGTCCATGCTCGTACTTCATCATTTTATAGATGATTATAATGGCAATATGCACCGTCATATTGATGCCCAAGCGATGAGCTATCCCTTTCAGCTAGACCAACAGCTCATTAACGGGCGACGATTCTTTGAGATGATTGAGCACTACGATACGCTTATCACACACAATAGAACGATTGATGCAGATCGCACTTCAGATAATAAAAATGACTTGCTGCTTACCACTATCGCTGAGCAGCACTTAGATGAACGCGCGTCTAAGATTGTAGACTTACTAACGACTTATAGCGGCAGGGGGCGACAAGGTGATAAATACGCACGCAATCTATTTGATAACGCGCTGATTTACTATATCGATAAGTTCGGTATGCAAGATTTATCACAGGTCATCGAAACTGTGTTTATTTGGGCTTATAAAATACGTCTAGAGCGCTATGCGGTAAAGCTTGCAACCATGGATAATCGTGCGGTCAATGGTATGTTATTTAAACGCATCAAAGAAGCCACTCTACCAAAACAGGTATGGCTAGCTGGTGTCAGTCCATTAAAAGCAAGTGATATACAGGCATCTAATAAAACACCAGACAACGCCATATACAAAATGTTTAATGACCTCAACTATTTGGCTGATAAATAGAGAAAATACAATAATGACAAATTATCATTTGAGCACAACTAAAGATGTGATATCGCTCACGCCAAAACAAATGCTAGACGGCACAGCGCATTATCTTATTCCTATGTATCAGCGTAATTTTGCTTGGGGCAATGATGAGATTGAACAACTCATCACTGATATTATTGACGCTCAGATTAACTCAAGGACCTTAGACGGTCATAAGAACTATTACCTAGGTACTTTGGTTGTCTTTGAAAGACCAGAGCCATCGTCTAAACATAAGGTGTTTGAGGTTATTGACGGTCAGCAGCGTTTTACCACTTTAAGCCTATTGATCATATACCTAAAACACTACTTTGCAAGTAACGATAACGACTATGACATGTCGTGGTACAAAGCACAGAATATCGAGTTTGAAAGCCGCCCAAAATCTACTCAAACGTTAAATTTACTACTAAACGCTAACCTAGAGAACCATCAGCACCTTGATCAAGATGAGCTTAACCCTGCTATTATCAATGGCTATAAGTCTATTGAAAAGGTAATGAAAGACAAATTTGATAGTGCTAATTCCGGTGAAAACCAGTACCATAAGATCAGTATTCAAGACTTCTGTCAATATCTGTTCACATATGTGCAAATCTCTCGTGTACCTGTGCCCAACGAGACAGACTTAAACCACTATTTTGAAGTCATGAATAACCGAGGTGAGCAGTTAGAGAAGCATGAGATTATCAAAGCACGATTATTATCAGTGGTCGAAAAGGCAGATTCGAGCGAAATAGACGTTGCTGACAAACAACCCCTTAAGGCATTAATTCATGATGTTTGGGAAGCTTGCGCCAATATGAATAAGTACGTGCAATATGGCTTTAGCACTACCTTACGTACTGAGTTATTTTCAAATAATTTGTCCGTGCTAAAGCCTAAAGACTTTAATGCGCTACTTGATATCTATAAAAATCATGATGAACAAAATAACACTCAAGCCTCTAAATCACAGCCGCCCTCTTTATACGACATTCTAGCCGATGGCTTTGCCAGTCCACCAAACCCCAATGATACTGCTGACAAAGGTGATGATGACGGTATTAGCGAAACCTACTATAGCCTAGTTAACTTCTCAAGTTTTTTGCTACATACGTTAAGAATCATGATTAACATGCAGTCATCAAGTCAAAAAGACATCGCCCTTGATGACAAACAGCTGCTGACTCAGTTTGAAACTTATATATTAGCACCCTCTGTTTCGAAGATGAGCCAAAACGTAGAAACTAAAGACAGGATAACGCCTTTATCTCAAGTCAAGACCTTTATATACGCCTTACTTAAGAGTAAGTTTATCTTTGATCACTTCATAATCAAGCGCAATATGCAGGACAACAAAGGGCAATGGACACTTAACAAACTAACCAAAGGTGAGGATAAAAAAAACAGCTATTATAAAAACAGCTTTGAAAATGACAACAATGATTTAGTGATGCTACAAAGCGCCTTTCACGTTTCAACCCCTACCACAAACTATAAGCACTGGCTCAATGCGGTTTTATATTATGCTTATCAGCATTATCAATATAATGACATCGGACTTGATAGCACAGCTTATCTGGCTCATATAGAGGCAATAGCCCGCGCCTTTATGCTGAGGCGTTATTTAACAGATGAGCCTGACGACTATCATCACATTATTTATCAAACCCCAGATTTTAATCAAATCTCGTTCACAAATACTGACGCTAGTCTCACACCCAATCATTTACGTACACAAATTAAGCAGTACCTTAGATATAACAATATTCGCAATATTTTTGTGTTTAACTATCTAGACTATCTGCTTTGGAAAGATGAGAAACATCCTGAATTTACCTTTACTGCTCGAAGCTCTATAGAGCATTTTTATCCCCAAAACAAGCGAGATGATAAGCTCTTTATAAATGATAAAAATGTAGAGGATACGCTGCTTCATTCTTTTGGCAATTTATGTTTGATTAGCCATAGTCTTAACTCTCGGGTTAGTAATGACATGCCTGATGTGAAGGTAAAATACTTTCTTGAAAGCAAACAAATTGATAGCCTGAAACTATCTAGAATGATTAAGTGTATTAGTGGTCAAGAAGCCACGTGGGATAAAACAATGATCGCGCAGCATGAAGAACAAATGCTAGAAATCATGATGAAAGGTCTTAACCTAATGTCAGAGGGCGCTTAAAAATGAGTAACGTCAACGATATTGAAAGAATATCCCAAAACCGTGTTGTACAATTTTTTCAAGACGAGCTTGGCTATCGCTATTTGGGCAACTGGCACACACGGGCCGATAATAAAAATATTGAACGCGATATACTAGCGCAATGGCTAAAGTCTCGTAATGTCAGTGCGCCACTGATAGCGCGCGCGATTAGCACCTTAGAAAAAGCTGCCGCCCTAGGTAGTGGCATCAAGCTTTATGATGCCAATAAAGAGGTCTATCGACTACTACGGTACGGGATAAAAGAAAAAGAAGGCTCAGGCGAACATACCCAAACGGTTTGGTTGATTGACTGGGACAACTTTGCGGCAAATGACTTTGCTATTGCTGAAGAAGTATCGATCAAAGGCGAACATAAAAAGCGCCCTGACGTGGTGTTATACGTCAATGGTATCGCCCTTGGTGTCTTAGAACTAAAGCGCTCTACCATCTCAGTCTCTGAAGGCATACGGCAGAACTTAGACAATCAAAGCAAGGATTTTATCCGTAACTTTTTTACCACCATCCAGCTAGTCATGGCCGGTAACGACAGTCAAGGATTGCGTTATGGGACTATAGAGACCCCAGAGCGCTACTATCTGGAATGGAAAGAAGCAAGCCCTCAGCATACCAGTACGACGCAGCAGGCAAGTCAACAAGCTTATGCTGAGCCATTAGACCGTCACCTCTATCAGTTATGTAATAAAAAGCGCTTACTCGATGTTATTCATAACTTCATCGTTTATGACATGGGTGTCAAAAAAACCTGCCGGCACAATCAGTTCTTTGGTGTGCAAGCCGCCAAAGACTACCTAGCAAAACGTAAAAACGGCATTATCTGGCACACCCAAGGCTCAGGTAAAAGTCTCACTATGGTATGGCTGGCTAAGTGGATACGTGAGAATATTAAAAATAGCCGCGTACTTGTCATTACGGACCGCAAAGAGCTAGACGAGCAGATTGAAGGTGTGTTTTCAGGTATTGATGAAAATATATATCGTACCAAGAATGGCGCGGATCTAATCCGTCAGCTTAATCATCCTAACCCAGCACTACTATGCTCATTAGTACATAAATTTGGTCGTCATACTAATGACAATAAGGATGAAGATAGCGTAGCGGATACTGACGAATTCATAGAGGATCTAAAAAGTAGTCTGTCTTCAAACTTTAGCGCTAAAGGGGATATTTACGTCTTTGTTGATGAATGCCATCGCACGCAATCGGGTAAGCTGCATAGTGCGATGACTGCCCTGCTTCCTCATGCGACGTTTATTGGCTTTACAGGAACGCCACTGCTCAAAAAAGATCAGAAAAAGTCTATCGAGGTCTTCGGTCCCTATATTCATACTTATAAATTCGATGAAGCAGTCGCTGATGGCGTCGTGCTTGATCTGCGTTATGAAGCACGCGATATCGATCAACAGCTACTATCACCAGATAAAATTGATAAATGGTTTGATGCCAAAACTCGCGGCTTATCCAATGTTGCTAAGACTCAGCTAAAACAAAAATGGGGCACGATGCAGCGCGTGTTATCGAGTCACTCTCGCCTAGAGCAAATCAAGAACGATATCTTATATGATATGGAGACGCGCCCGCGACTGGCTGATGGTCGAGGTAATGCCATGCTCGTATGTGGCAGTATCTATCAAGCCTGCAAAGTCTATGAAATGTTTAGCCATACGCACTTAAAAGATAAAATTGCTATCATCACCAGCTATCAGCCGACTGCCGATAGCATTAAGGGTGAAGAGTCTGGCGAAGGTACGACTGAAAAGCTATTTAAGTATGCCACCTATCGTAAGATGATTGCCGAATATTACGATATCGATGAACAAGAGGCTGGTTTGAGGGTTGAAGACTTTGAAAAAGAGGTCAAAAAACGCTTCATTGACGAGCCGGGGCAGATGCGCTTACTGATTGTAGTAGATAAGCTACTGACGGGATTTGATGCGCCTTCAGCAACCTATCTATATATTGATAAAAAAATGGCCGATCATAACTTATTTCAGGCTATTTGCCGAGTGAACCGCCTAGATGGTGAAGACAAAGAATATGGTTATATCATCGACTATCAGGATCTGTTTCAGTCTTTAGATAAAGCCATATCAAGCTATACACAAGGCGCATTCTCTGATTATGACAGCAAAGATATTGAAGGCTTATTAAAAAACCGCCTTGATTCTGCTAAGCAGGACTTAGATAATGCGCTAGAGATGGTTCGAGGATTGTGCGAACCCGTTAGATACCCTAAGAACACTCAAGACTACTATGCATATTTTTGCACCACAAATGACGCCCCCATTGATGAAAAACTAGAAAAAGAACAGCTACGGGTCACTTTATATAAAAGTGTCGCTAAGCTACTGCGAGCTTATGCAAATATTGCTAATGAGATGGTAGAGTGTGGCTACAGTCCAGAGCAGATCGATCGTATTCAAACCGACGTGAAGCACTTTGAAAGCGTGCGTGAGAGCATCAAGATGATGAGCGCTGACATGCTCGATATGAAACTCTACGAGCCAGCCATGCGTCATTTATTGGATAGTTATATCCGTGCTGAACCTAGTGATACGGTCATGGACTTTGAAGAGCTTGGCTTAATTGAGCTGATTGTAGACAAAGGGACTGATGAGCTGATTAAGGCTTTACCTGATGATATCGCTAATGACGAAGGAAACGTGGCTGAAACCATCGAAAATAACGTGCGCAAAACTATTGTAGATGAAAACCCCGTTAACCCTAAGTACTATGAGCACATGTCAGTCTTACTTAACGAGCTTGTCACCTTGCGTCGCCAAAAGGCCGTAGACTACAAAGAGTACTTACACAAAATACGCGAGCTATCTGCCAAAGTGTTAAGACCCAATAGTGCAAATAACCATTATCCAGACTCTATCAATACCAATGCTAAACGCGCATTGTACGACAACTTAGACCAAAATGAAGAACTGGCCGATAAGCTTGACGCGGCTGTCAGACTTAATAAGCAAGCTGACTGGCAAGGCCATCTATTAAAAGAGCGCAAAGTTGCAAATATCGTCAGAGAAACATTGTCTTTGTATGAATTGGACAGCAGTACTGAAGAGGTCATGAGCCTAGTCAAAGCGCAACCGGAATATAAATAATGCAACTAATGATCGGATCACTAGACATTCAATTGCAGCGCAAAACCATTAAGCATTTGCATATCAGTGTGATGCCGCCTAATGGTGAGATTAGAGTGGCTGCCCCTGAAGCAATGACCGAAACTGCAATTCGAATGGCAGTGATTCACCGCATACCATGGATACGCAAGCAGCAGGCAAGCTTTATTAAGCAAGCGCGTCAATCCACTCGAGAAATGATCAATGGCGAGACACATTATTTATGGGGCAGACGCTATCGGCTTGAAGTGCTTGAGTTAGATACCGCTCAAAACTTTGTACCTAACGTCAAGCTAAAAGGTGGCAAACTCATTTTATCCGTGCATACTAAAACGTCGACTACTGATAGATTAAAACTGCTCAATGAGTACTATCGTACTCGACTAAAAGCACGTATTCCTACTTTGGTTACGCAGTGGTCTAAGCAGCTCAACGTCAACGTCACAAGCTGGCAAGTTCAAAAAATGAAGACTAAATGGGGTAGCTGTAATATAGAGGAAGGTCGTATCCTACTTAACTTAGAGTTGGCAAAAAAGCCCATACCCTGCTTAGAATATATTATCGTTCATGAGCTACTACATTTCAAAGAGCGCCAACATAACGATAGATTCAAGGCTCTGCTAGATACTCAAATGCCTGACTGGCGATCAAGACGTGACCTACTCAATCGCATGCCTTTGGGTCAAGAAAACTGGAAGCAGCGAGAATAGCTTATTTAAATCTACTTTGAGTACTACATTTTATTCAGACAGAATGCTGTGTAATGCTAATTTCGGCTTGATTCATACTTATAATATGAGAGTTACTAGGTGCTAGTACCTCTCATATTGCGGGTATATGAAAGTCATTTATAAACCTGCTACTGTGAACCAAAACATGAAATAGCTGTGCTTATAGACGCTTTAAGCTAGTGCTCATAGTACGTGTATGGTAAAGCACTAAAAAAATATTTGTCAGGTGGCTTTGTGAAACTCGGGGTTTGTGTAGTTAACTAGCGAGAAGTAAAAGTAGTCCATAAAGGTAAGGGAGGCACTGCCGTTGGATGAGGACGAGACGAGGTCACCAACCTGAAAGTTATGCACAGCAACCCAAAAGCCAGTCGCATAAAGCAGTGCCTCAAGGATATGAGCCAGCACGATTGAGGCAACTGCGACCCCAAGGCAGTGTCCCGGATGGCGCGACGGCGTCACAAACTGTGACGAGAATTTTAATACGCCATAATGTATTGCTGTGCAGACAGCGATTAGAATCGCTGCCATTATAATTGCCAGAATCACTTTTTATCCTTTTTGAGGAAGGAACGACATTAAAGGAAGATTACCCTATTTATTTTAACTAATCCTGTATAATTTTTTCACTATAGCTAACGACTACGCATAAGCACTAGAGTCTATTCAGATAGGTCATTACGCAGTCATTTGAATCAGTCAGCATATGTAGTAACAATCCTAGACCAATTATTCTATAGGGCTTTGGTAGAAATAGCATAGCCGCATAAACTGCCATTGCATAGTAAGTATGTAATGGATGAAAATTAATACTACAGCGATCAGGTAAGAAAACAGGTGTTGCTAGCAAGTGATCTAAATCTACCAGCATGGTTGCTAAAAGAATCAAATATACTCGTTTGTAATCATCACGAAAAAAAGTATAGGCAATAATCAACGGCATGCCAAAATGCAGGAAGTAGTGGATAACGGTTTGGATCATCATCTTTCCAATTCAGCATGATGTTTTATTGATAAGTTGGTATGCAGAATAATTAAACTAGTAAACGTTACTTAAGAAGCCAAAGCTACATGTTCATGCTATGTTCAGACTTGAAAAACAGGCGCAAAGCCACCCCCTGGTGTGCGAAAGTTAGTCGCTTGGCCTTGATAGATACGCCCAGCAGTTAGTAGCAGCTGTCCTGCATAGGTATAAAGACGTATATCTACCTTTCTAGTCGTCACCACATCATCAATCTTTATTGATCGCTCTGTAGCAGGGATAAAGGTCTGCGCAATATAGCTTTCATCTAAAATAGTCTCGAATACGCGGCGGGTAATCTTGCTGCCACGGTAAACGCCCTTACTACCATAACCAGCTACTGGCTTAAAAAACAATTGTCTCCGAGTACGCCATAATTCTGCTGCATCCTCTTTTGTAACCATTCTGGTAGTTGGTACTGACTTTTTTAGATATTCTGCATCATCATCACCTAGTCCCCACGACTGCAAAGTTTGCGTATCGGATAGTAAAGTCAGGTTGCGCTTATTAGCGAATATAGCATGGGCATGCGGATTGGGGGTTACTACTACCGCACCCTCTAAATAGGCACTTTTAAGCACGGCGTGGTTGGGGTTTTCAAAGGCGAAATCGACTAACCGATTATAGATCATATCAATGGGCTTGCTATGAGCTGTCAGTACACCATCAGCATAGTTAAGCTCAGACGGATCGAGTATAACGGTATCAATGCCTTTAGCTTGAAGTAGTTGGCAGGCCAGCTGAAACTCCAAATACATGAACTGGCTTTTGGGCTCATTATCCACAATAGCAATGCGATTGGGCATGCTAGTTGCCGATTGTCGCTGCCATTCTTGTATGAACATATTAGCGACCGCTTCTTCAAACCCATCAAGCATTTTAGTAGTAGCAACACTTTGCTCTGAGGGGCGACAGCAGTGTTTTTGTGCGCGGGCAAGTGCTACGTTTAAAAATGCGCCTCCAGCATTGGTATTGATCTCAATAAGCTTGGGGTCATCGCTCCCTAAGTGAAAGTCATAACCCATAAAGGCCCCTATTGGCCCCGGATCGAAAGCCGAGATATTGGGTGCCCACGACAGTACTTGCTGTTGATATGACGGTAGTCTAGCAGTCGACTCAATAGCTGCGATGATTCGCACCATTGCTTCTATCTCTGTCTTAGGGACGAACACCGGTGTCGCTGAAAACAGCTTATTAAGCTCATTGGCTCCTAGTGGATTATCTCTTGTGTTTACTAATTGATCTTGCAGGCTGTTATTAAGCGCTTTACGATCTAAAGTACGGCAATAGCACTCTTGATTAAGCTGATTTGCCAGATTATCATTCGTTTTGTTTTTATTATTAATTAGGGATTCCATTTAAATCTCATTACTAAGTTGAATGTACTGATAGGGTTTAGGGGACAGCCAAAATAAAAAAAGTGTCTTAAATGTTTAAGATAAGGTTATTTTTATAGTTACTTTACGAAATAGTCATTTTGCAAGATACTTAATTTGCAATATATCTAGTTTATAAATTAGCTACTTTGCAAGGTTATACGGTTTTACGCTCTTCTTTAATGAGTACTTTCGCTAAAAACAAACCTAACTCGAACAGTAGCCACATTGGAATCGCGAGCAATAGCATTGACACCCCATCGGGCGGTGTGACTACCGCTGACACAGCAAAACAACCGACGATGATATATCGGCGCTTACTCTCTAGACTCTGAGTGGATATGATACCGACCATTATCAATAATAAAGTAACCACTGGAATCTCAAAAGTGAGTCCAAATACCATAAATAACTTTAGCGCAAAGCTTAAATAACTGTCGATATCGGTCATAGGTATAACGTTTTGCGGAGCGAATAAAATAAAGAACTTCAATACGCCTTTGAGTACCACAAAGTAGGCAAAAGCGACACCAGAATAAAATAGGAATATCGAAGATATCAGCACTGGAATAGTGATTTTTTTCTCTTTTTTATATAATCCAGGCGCTATAAATGACCAAATTTGATACAGAATATACGGCATCACTACAAAGGCAGCAACGAAAATCGTCAAGCGAATAGGTGCCATAAAGTTCGAGGTAATATCAGTAGCAATCATAGTCGAATTCGCAGGCAGCTGCGCAACCAGAGGGTCTGATAAAAGATTGTAGAGCTCACGCGAAAACCCTACCAATGCTAAGAAGACGATCAAAACGGCTACGCATATTTTGATGAGATGCTTGCGTAATTCAATCAAATGCTCAGTAATAGGCATGTCGCTAAGCACATTCAGCACATTATCAGTCTCAACATTATGGGTAGCATCTGACGCCTTAGCATCTGTATTTGCTAACTTTCTTTGGCGACTTTTTTGGCGCTTAAATAAGCTCATTTATCCCCCTTCTCTATAGCTGAAGAAGAGGAAGTATCTGGCTGATGATTTTGCTGCTGAGGAGTGTTTGACTGATAGGAAGTATCTAAGCTTTGGTTTTGCGAGTTTTCAAACTTATCCATACTACCGCGCATCTCGGCTAACTCACGCCGCATGTCTGTCTCAGTCTGACGAATCTTTGCCAGCTCATCTTGCATCTGTTTTCGTGTCTCAGCCAAATCAAGCTCAGACTCTATATCAGACTGTAAGGTTGAAATCGTGCGACGCAATTTGGCATACCATTGCCCAGCGGTACGTGCGGCTTGCGGCAGTTTTTCTGGGCCCAATACGATTAAAGCAATGACGCCAAACAAGAGTAATTCGGAAAACCCAATATCAAACATAACAGTCACATATATTAATAGACTACTTAGTGCCGCTATTTATAAGCGGCGCGCTTCATACTTTAGGCTGGTCATCAGTGGAAATAGGGCTGATTTCCATATCATCAGCCTGATTACCTACACGCGTATTTAAATCATTACTTGCAGCTGGCGTACTATTTTCATGGCTAAGCACATGATTTTTGCGAGCATTCTCAGGTTCTTCATCTTTGACCGCTTCTTTAAAACCCTTCACCGCACCGCCTAAATCTTTACCTGCATTTTTAAGCTTGGCAGTACCAAATACGACCACCACTACGACCAATAAAATCAGCCAATGTGTAATAGAAAAGCTGCCCATAACGGTATCCTTATATTTTGTGATCTTGTTTAGACCAGTATGTGTCAGTGTGCTTTAGAACACTTTTTACCGTACCAGAATTATAGTTTCAAACGGCGCAATCGCAGCGCGTTAGCAATCACCGAGAATGACGACAAGCTCATCGCTGCCGCTGCTATCATCGGACTGAGCAGAAGCCCAAATATGGGATAGAGCACACCTGCGGCAATAGGAACACCAAGTGCATTGTAGATAAAGGCAAAAAACAGATTCTGTCTGATATTGCGCATGGTGGCGCGGCTAAGCTTATAAGCTTTGGCAATGCCCATTAAATCACCTTTTAGCAGGGTAATGCCCGCACTCTCCATCGCCACATCGGTACCGGTTCCCATAGCGATACCAACATTAGCTTGCGCTAGCGCTGGTGCGTCGTTGATACCATCACCCGCCATAGCGACCAATTTACCGCTGTCTTGCATTTCTTTGACGATACGGTTTTTATCCTCTGGTGAGACATCCGCATGAACTTCATCAATACCTAGTTTATTGGCGACTGCCTGCGCGGTTTTTTCGTTGTCACCGGTTAGCATCACAACTTTTAAACCTGCGTCATGAAGCAGTGAAATAGCCTCTTTAGTGCTTGGTTTAATAGGGTCAGCAACTGAAATAATACCAGCAGCTTTACCGTCTATAGCCACAAACATTACCGTTTCACCGTCTTTTCTACGGACATCAGCTTTAGTGGACAGCTCATTATCAAAACTATTTAGGCTTTCCATAAGCTTAGAGTTACCAATAGCGACTTTCTTACCATCGACCACGGCTTGTACGCCTTCGCCAGTAGTCGAATTAAAGTCAGTAGCTTTAGGAATAATGAGTGATCTTTCTTGAGCTGCTCTAACGATAGCTTCTGCTAAAGGATGCTCGCTAGCGCTTTCTACTGAGGCTACCAATGCGAGGAACTCGTCTTCATCTTGACCTACCTGCGCATCAATTGCGGTAAGCTCGGGCTTACCAGCGGTCAGTGTTCCGGTCTTGTCGACGACAATGGTATCGACTTTTTCCATACTCTCTAACGCTTCAGCATTTTTGATGAGGACGCCGTTTTGCGCGCCTTTGCCGGTACCAACCATAATGGACATCGGCGTCGCTAGACCAAGGGCACAAGGACAAGCAATAATCAGTACCGCAATCGCGTTAACCAAAGCATAGGCCATAGCGGGCTCAGGGCCGAATATCGCCCAGACAATAAAGGTTATGATAGAGGTGACAATAACAATAGGTACGAACCAACCCGCCACTTGATCTACCAAGCGCTGGATAGGCGCGCGGCTACGCTGGGCTTCAGCAACCATTTGTACAATTTTAGATAATACTGAATCTGCTCCAACATTGACCGCTTCGACTAATAGCGTTCCGGTGCCATTTACCGTACCACCAGTCACTGTATCTCCTGCTACTTTTGATACAGGGATTGGCTCACCCGTCACCATTGATTCATCAACACTACTATTACCATCGATCACTGTACCATCTACGGGTAGTTTCTCACCTGGTTTAACCCGTAGCTTATCGCCAGTGACGACCTCATCAAGCGAGACTTCGACTTCTTCACCGTTTTCATCGACACGTCTTGCGGTTGGTGGTGCGAGCTCAAGCAAAGCTCTAATCGCACCTGAAGTTTGACTTCTAGCTTTGAGCTCTAATACTTGACCCAGTAGCACCAAGGTCACAATGACCGCTGCCGCTTCATAGTAGACTCCGACTTGACCAGAGGCATCTCTGAAACTGTCTGGGAAAATATCGGGAAAAAAGGTCGCGACAATACTAAAAATATAAGCAGCGCCTACGCCTATCGCAATCAAGGTAAACATATTTAGATTGCGGCTTTTTATAGACTGCCAGCCACGGACGAAAAACGGGGCGGCGCCCCAAAGCACTACAGGGGTCGCGAGCACTAACTCAGCCCATTGTAAGATCTTTGAAGAGATACCATACTGACTAAAATTAACTACGTTTAAGTCAAACATACCGCTCATCACATATATTAATAGCGGTACAGTCAACACGGTACATATCCAAAAACGACGAGTCATGTCGTCAAGCTCTGAGGTGTCCTCTTCACCGATAGTAAGCGTTTCGGGCTCAAGCGCCATACCACATATCGGACAACCGCTATTTCTAACGTCTCTCACTTCAGGATGCATAGGACAGGTATATACCGTGCCATCGTAATCAGCAGGTACTTTATCGTATTTACCGCCTTTAACAGATTTTACTCCGCTACTATCAGTATCCTTTCCATGACAGCTAGCGTGACTATCATCTTTAGCAACTTCGTCTTCAGGTTTAAGAAACATGCCACATATTGG
>NZ_DDNS01000013.1:12540-12705 GCF_002341255.1 Psychrobacter sp. UBA2514 | reverse complement strand
CGTACCGCTATAATTTTCCGGTATCTTGTCGTACTTATCGTCTTCGACAGAATTTACCTCATTACTATTATTAGCATCCGCTCCATGACAATGCGCATGACTATCTTCATGGTTGTTGGATTCAGCAACCTCGTCTTCAGGCTTAAGAAACATGCCACATATTGG
>NZ_DDNS01000013.1:0-12334 GCF_002341255.1 Psychrobacter sp. UBA2514 | reverse complement strand
CGTACCGCTATAATTTTCCGGTACTTTATCGTACTGACCACCTTTGATAGATTTTTCATCGGCAATATGTTTCATAAAACCACTCCTTGAAGACAATAAATAAAGCTTTTAAAGCACAATCATCAACCTTTAATTGCTATTCATCTAATTACTAATCTAGATATCTCGAAAATTAAGTTTCAATTGGAACTTAATCTTTATTACGCAAATATTTGAGTAAGGCCATAATAGTCAATATCAGTACCGCAAAAACCAGTACTGTAAACAATAAGGAGACAATAGATTCTCCCCAACCCATACCGTGCATCGATCCATTCATCATGCCATGCATTGACCCATTCATTATGATTTCTCCTCAGTCTAAACTGTGATCACTCCAACTCTTCAATTAATTTTTACTCGAACCGAAGAGGTTTACTGACTGTTAATATATCAATATCTTTAGCGCACTTTGGCGAACCAACGATATAGTGGCACGAACAAGATGGCGAAATACCAACCGTAAAGATATGATTCGACAAACCCAATTAGAAAACCTGTCCACGTCAACCACTCAAAGCCAGGTAGTAGAGGTGCCCAAGCTTCGTGCATCGCTATCTGTTCGGGTGCAAGTAAGCCAAAGCCTATGCATAACAGGTAACTAATGAGTAGAAACAACGATACACTGTTGCCAACAGGGGCAATCCTTAAAGTACTTGTTGTTAAGTTTGATTTGACCATCTTAGTAATCCTCACTATTGTATGATGTGGTTCAAGCTCAAGATAACCAATCGTATCTAACCATGCTAACTCTAAGGATTTGTATGAATTAAAGCTTTATCCTGTATTGATATTACTTTTTAACTCGTGCGGCGGCGGCAAGTTGACGCCATTGACCCCATTGAGGAATAAACATTGGCACTTGCTGTTTGTAAGCAAGGTAGTCTTTACCAAACTCTTCAAACATATGCCGTTCCTCACGTCGAGCTAACCATGTGTATACAAGCACAATCACTGGAAACAGACCGATTGAAAACAGAGTTGGCCAATGCACCACACCCTCACCGAACAGTGCAATAAACAACCCGGTGTACTGAGGATGACGTACGTAGGCATAGAGTCCATCAGTTACTAAACGATTTTCCCCTCGTGCTTTGTGGACTTGGCGCCAACCTTGAGCAAAAAGACCGACTCCTAAAAATGCAATAGCATAGCCGAGTAGCATTGAGATCATCATGCCTGTCTCACCTAAACCAACAAGGGTCGACCATAAGCTAGCGCTGACATATTGGCTGTCCAAACCAAAAAACCGTACTAATAAATATATAGTGAGCGGAAAGCCATACATTTCTGCGTAAAGTGCAATAATGAAAGCCTGAACTACACCAGCACCCGCCCATTCACGCCAGTTCTTTGGTGCGAAATAACGGTAAAAGAACCAAGAAATCAGAACAATAACAATTAGTGCGAGACCCCAAGTTCCAGCGTGATTAAATGACTCATTAATAGCTTACTTTCCCTGTTGTCTTTATGAATATCGTATTGCATGAAATCAATTCTTGAAAATAGTAAGCAGACGCTTAAATCTATGCAATTTTTAACCAAACAATTTTCTGTAAACTCTTTGATGTTACTGTCAATGATGGTCTGCAAGCGTATCTTTTTCGATAGCTTTTTTCCTCGCTGAAGATTTCAGGTAAACCTGCTCAGCCACAGCAATCACTACAATAGTGACGACTGCTACGCCAAGTACGAATGGATCTGAGTTTAGTTTAATCCAGACAAAACCGCCGAGAACCAACAGGTCAAGAAGTATGGCCACTATAGGCACCCACATCACCGCCTTTATATCCTGACGAAGGTATCGCAAAACACCCCAATGAATGGCGATATCCATAATTAGATAGAAAACAATGCCAAGCGCTGCAATTCGTGATAAGTCAAATAACGTCGTAAAAGCTAAACCCAACACCACAGTATAGACCAACGTATGTTTTTGAACGCTTCCCGGCATTCCCAAATGACGATGAGGCACCAGCTTCATCTCAGTCAACATAGCAAGCATACGAGAGACTGCGAAGATGCTAGCAAGGAGGCCGCCAGCGGTAGCTACCATTGCGATTGCAACTGTGAACCATAGACCATAGTCGCCAAGTGCTGGGCGTGCGGCGGCAGCCAAGGAGTAATCTTTAGTTTCGATGATTTCGGCAAGAGATAGATTACTAGACACCGCTAAACCGACTAGAGTGTAAATAACTACGCATATTGCGATTGATATTACAATGGCACGGCCGACGTTGCGATGAGGATTTTTTACTTCCGAGCCACTGTTGGTAATCGTGGTAAAGCCTTTAAATGCCAGTATGCCTAGCGCCGTTGCGCCAAGAAAGTCACCAACAGTATTAGTGTCACCTAATGTAGAAGAATCAACTGCAAAGCTATCAGCTAGCCAGATACCAACCAACCCGAATATAAGAATACCGACAATTTTTATAATACCGATAACCGATGCAACCCCCTGAATCCAACGATTACCAAGTAAATTGATAAAGAACGCAGCAAGAATAAGCGCGGCGCCAAGGATGGATACCATGCGACCGCTGTCATCGCCACCGAATAACTGCATAGTGTATGACCCGAACGTCCGGGCCAAAAAGCTCTGCGCTATAACCATGGAGAAATACATCAGCATGGCATTAAATCCAGTCGGTAAACGATCTCCGTATGCCTGATGCAGGTACATTGCAACACCGCCAGCCGACGGGTAAGCGTTAGAGATTTTGATATAAGAATAGGCACTAAAAGAAACAACGATTGCGGCGGCTAGAAAAGCAAGTGGGAAAAGCGAACCCGTCATCTGAGCCATCTGACCGGTCAGAGCGAAAATACCAGCACCGATCATGACACCGGTACCTAGCATAACTGTTCCTGATAATGTCAAACTATCCTTCTGATAGCGAGTCGTTCTATCTTGTTTCATACTTATTCGACCTTAATCTATTTCTTCGTAGAACTTCAGTTTTACAGGTTATTTTTGAAGTAAGGAGTAGGTATAGTTAGAATTAAAAGACGCGATATAGTAAATAGTTTTTAAAGAAGAGCTTACTTATTGGTATCATAATATATTATTCCAACTCATCAATAAGTGCTTGCATCTCACCGATTTCACGCTTTTGTGCTTCGATAATGTCATCAGCAAGCTGACGTACACGTGGATCTTCGATATCAGCACGCGAACTGGTCAAAATAGCAATCGAGTGATGCGGTATCATCGCCTGCATCCAATCCACTTGATCGACCGTTTGTTGTGATCTAACGCCCCATAAACCAAAGGCAAATAGCACGACACTAATCCCATAAACCATTAGATTGACCTTAGTCTTTTTATACATATTGGTCATAAAGGCGAGCATAATAATAGCCATCATAGCGCCCATATATAACGCCATATAAGCTCTGGTTTCGCTAAAATAAACGTGATCCCATTGATAAGTATTAAAATACATCATGATAAACATCACCACTGTGGATGTTAAAATCATGATTGTGAACTTTACATAAGGGTTCATTTGCTTCTGTTTATTATCCATATGGTTATTCATATTCTTGTCCTTAATTTAGTAAAAAGGCACCTAAATAAAGAGGTGCCTTTTTTTAGAGCTAGTGTTATAAACTGTTGTTACTTACATGGTTAACACTAGAACCAAAACATCACACCAGCAGTCAGACTATTAGAATCAACGTCTTCGTCCTCTTGACGACGTAAGTCTCGCGCATCACCCAAGGCGCTCTTGTAGCTGAAACCAACATAAGGCGCGAGCTGACGACTGAATGTCTCATAAGCCAGCCTAACTTCAGCTTCAAACTCATTAAATCCTTTAGTAATACCGTTATCGGTATCATCTTTACTAAAGGCAGTCAGCTCCAGCTCTGGTCTGACCACCCAACGCTGATCTAAGCGCCACTCGTACGCTGTCCCAAGATCAAGCTGGACTTGACCATCAGTATATAGATAAGCTCTTGCGTCAGTCTCAACGAAGTACGGCGCCGTACCAACAATGCCTGCCATGATTGCGGACTTATCGTTTTCAGTATTATAAGCAATACCCGCTTCTCCATTCCAGAAGATACCGAGCGGCTTCCAATAAGCGAGTGAGGTTAAGCTATCAATTTCTTTATCATCGTTAGTTTGAGCACTACCTTCACTGCGTAGAGTGACACGATTACTATCAGTACCGTACCACGTATCAAACTCAAAATCGATTTGGTCATTCTCAAACTGATAGCCCAAAGTTTCTACTGACACACCCCATAACGGTAAGCTATCCATCATCACAGGCTTACCAAAGCGACCATAGGGAACACCGTTCGAGTAGTCAGGACTGCGAGCATCAGCTGGAGCTTTACCACCTTGCATACCTCCTGACATATCCATACTGCCATGGTCCATACCTGACATGTCCATACTACTGTGATCCATACCTGACATATCGCCCGACATATCCATGCCACTATGATCCATATCTGACATGTCACCTGACATATCCATACCACTGTGATCCATATCCGACATATCGCCTGACATATCCATACCACTATGATCCATATCCGACATATCGCCTGACATATCCATGCCACTATGGTCCATATCTGACATATTGCCCGACATATCCATGCTGCTGTGATCCATATCTGACATATCCATACCAGACATGTCCATACTGCCATGATCCATGTTCGACATCTCAGCAGCGTTTGCTAAAGGTGACATTAGTAGCATCAAAGATGACATGCCAATAAACGGTAGACCTACTTTATATATTTTCATAATAAGGCTCATATTCGAAGGTTTATTAAACAACGGCAACTTCTCTAAACATCCCGGCTTCCATATGATAGAGCAGATGACAATGCCATGCCCAGCGACCAGCTTCTCCTGTGACATCAAAGCTAATTTTTTGCGCTGGTTGCACCATTATCGTATGTTTGCGAACTTGAAAATCGCCATCAGGCGTGCGCAAATCGCTCCACATACCATGCAGATGCATAGGGTGGTTCATCATAGTGTCATTGACTAAGGTAATACGCACACGCTCGCCCGGTTTGATATTGACAGGCGGCGCATCCTTAAACATGATGCCGTCGAGTGCCCAGATATAGCGCTCCATATTACCGGTTAGATGTATTTCAATCTCTCGAGTGGGCTTGCGCTGCTCGGCCATTATTTCATTGCCAACAGAATGCAGTTGGTTATAAGTTAAAACCTTACGATTAATATCACGCAAATTAATCCCCGGATCATCGAGATTCATCCGTGGACTATCGACGCGCATATCTGTCTTAAAGTCATATTCGGTCTTAGCATGACGGGAATCATAGCCATTAGCACCCATAGCCCCCATCATGTCGGACATAGTTAGCCACTCAACATCATCCATAGCAGGTATGGCAGCGCGAGCGCCTCTTTTAGTGGCAAGCGTGGTTGCGACAAAGCCGGTGCGATCGATGTTTTGGGCAAATATGGTATGCGCGTCACGGGTTGGGGTGACGATGACGTCATAAGTCTCAGCCACACCGATGCGAAAATCATCGACATCAACGGGCGCGACATCATTACCATCGGTGCCGACCACTTTCATTTTGAGCCCTGGAATGCGCACATCAAATATGGTCTGCGCGGAGCCATTGATAAAGCGTAGTTTGACCGGCTGACCGGCTTTGACCAATTGCGACCAGTTAGCCGCTGTCGTTTTACCATTCATAAGATAAGTAAACGTGGTCTCACCAGATAAATCAGTAAAATCAGTCGGCATCATGCGCATCTGGTTCCACATTTTACGCTTATCATAAGCGGCTTCTAAATCCGTTGCTGCAATATCAGATAACAGTTTTTTAAAATCTGGCAAATGGTAATTATCAAAGTCAGCACGCTGCTTAAGCAGTTTTAGCAGATTATGCGGATCGCGATGCGTCCAATCACTAAGCAGGATAACGTGATCTTCCTCGATAGGGTAGCGTTCGCGCCCTTTAGGTTCAATCACAATAGCCCCCCGCATACCGGTCTGCTCTTGGAAGCCAGTATGCGAGTGATACCAATAAGTGCCTGACTGTGTCAGTTTAAATTTGTACGTGAAGGTGCTACCCGCAGGAATACCATCAAAGCTGATACCCGGTACGCCATCCATCTCAAACGGCACTAAGAGGCCATGCCAGTGAATAGAGGTCGACTCATTCAGCTGATTATGGACTCGAATGGTGACCGTATCGCCTTCTTGCATCTTAAGCGTTGGTGCAGGCAGTGAGTCATTTATCAGCGTTGCCATGCTTGACTTGCCGTTGACCGTTATCATCTTCTCACTGACATAAAGATCAAATTCATTACCCGTTAGTATAGGTACAATGTGATCGGCTCTATCACTATTGACTACAACATTTTGGCTTTTAGTTAAAGCACTATTAGCCATCGTCGGTAGTGTGGATAGCATCGACGCGCCGAGCAAGGTGGATGACCCTGTCAAAAAACGCCTGCGGTTAAATCTGTTTTTATTCATAATATTGACCTAAGTTAATCCATGAAATGAGAGTTGAACTTATATATCTGATAACTTATTAATAGAACTACATCTGCTGCGCTGGCGACTCAATAGCCGCATACACTTGAGTGCTGCCATCCTTGTTCAATTGCATGACTTTATAGGGCATAAATTTATCTTGATATTCCATGCCCGGACTACCAACTGGCATACTCGGTACCGCAAGACCGATGGAATCAGTTGGCGGATTCGCTAGAAACTGTGCCATGTATTTGGCAGGAACGTGACCTTCAAAAACATAACCATTAGTAGTGACGGTGGTATGACAAGAGCGCATTTGCTGCGGGACACCGTAACGCTCTTTAAATAAAGATAAATCTGTAACGTCTTGCGCAGTTGCGCTTAGACCATGACCTTCGGCATAGCCTACCCATTCTTTGCAGCAGCCACAATTAGCATCTTTGTAAACTGTAGCCGAGACGTTTTGTAGAATTGTCGACCCAGTACCTGAATTAGCACTGACAGACATCATTTGCGGTTGTGGTTGCTCTATTTGAGCACTTTTGGTGGCAAACGCTGGCTCAGTTTGAGTAGAATTTGAAACACTAGTATCGGGCTGACTACAAGCCATTACTGTTGACGTTGCTACTAGTAAAAGAGCAGAAGCTGATACCTTTTTATGTCCATTGCCCATTATATTTATATAGCGTCTCATAACTTACTCCTAAGCGTCTGCTTATCTGTTGAACCTTCTAAAGATTTATACCCTATAACTAAGTGTAGTATAGGCAAAGTTTAAATCCCAAAAGGCAGCACTATTTAGTACTGCGCTTTTATAAAGGAATATGGAAGAATTAATGCTGCATTCCAGCTCCACCTTCTGACATATCCATCATGTCGCTATTCAGTGACATATCCATCATGTCATCATCCAGTCTAGTGGTTAGCATGGTATACTGATTCTCATTTAACTCAGGTAGTGATCTAATAAAAGCGACCATTGCCCACATTCTATCGTCGTCATGAGAAGCACCCCATGCTGGCATGCCTGATGCCATAATACCGTGCTTAATCGCCCAAAAACTTTGCTGAGCTCCTGCATCCGTTTTATAACGATCAACTACTTGCGCATTAGTGAAATTAGGTGGCTTAGGGTATAGGCTCTCACTAAAATCAGTGCTCTCTACCCCAGGAGACAAATGGCAGCCTGCGCACATATCCTTATAGTCCGCGCCCCCAGAGCTGATATCGACCTTCTCTAAGTCTGGTACCACAATATCTTTACTGGCATTTGCTATGGAACGATTGCGAGCGGTTTCCAAGAAATTATAAACCAATGGACTATGTCCTTGATCAGCGCCAATATTAATGACACCACTCATAACCACAGTAAAGACACCAACAATAGCGACCACGACAGTGAAAAGTACTCCTAGTAAAAACTTCATGGGTTTATCCTATAATCCATTTTCTTTAATACCCTACTCTTAGCGTCTACAAATATTTCCTACAAACCCTTATTACTGATTGATGAAACTATCTAGCAGTAATAAAGGATTTATAAAATCAATGTTTAAGAGTCACTTTTATCTGTTACGCAGTGCTTTTGATACATTTGCTTCATTTTACCCATGTTAGCCATCATCGCTTTCATGGCAGGATCGTTCATATCCATTTTGCTATGATCCATTTTTTGCATCATTTGCATATGCTTTTGCATTTTTTCACAGTTCATCTGATCTTTTTGCGCATGCATTTTTGGATCATGCGCCATAGCTGAGGTTGAAACGACTAGAGCGACGGCAGTGGCTACGATTGCTTTAGGTAAAGACTTTGATTTAAAGAGTGACATGGTTAATCCTTAATTGATTTAGTTGAGGGTACATAAAGCTTTAGGATATTAATTCAGTCTAAAGCATAACCAGTCTAAAGCATAACTTATTGATTCTGACAGAGAGATGACAGCAAGATGACAATATTGTCATCTTGCTACTTTTATATTTTAATCCGGCACGTATTCATTTAGTATGGCATCAGCATTTCTATCACGATCGCTACCATATTTTTTTATAAAATACTTTTCAGACTGCAGATGTTGATTTTGATGCTGAACTTCGCAAGCGACTCGTGCATCAACATAGCTTTTCATTTGAGCATCAGACATCTGCGCGTTATTGTGATCTAGATTTCTGGCAAACGTAGTTAAGTTATCGCAATTATCGATAATTGAAGTGCTTAGATTGGTAGTATGCGCATTAGCTGCTGATATACCGATAAGCATCGAAGCGGATAGCAGCACCACTTTTTTGAATGAACGATAGCTTTTCATATAACATCCTTAATAAATTATTAAATATTGAAACTAATTACCTGTAGTAATAATTCATAGTAGCTACTCGTATCAAGAATGAGCCGCTATGTACTATAGGTATAGATTAACAAACGAAGACTGACCATTTGATGACGAGCGCATGACATCTTTGTCAGATACCAGTCCGTTTTGTCATTTATATTGATTTGGGTATTATAAAATCATAATTATATTGAAGGATTACTATGAAAGTACTACTAGTAGAAGATGAATTAAAACTCGGCGAATATGTAAAAAAAGGCTTAAGTGAAGCAGGCTTCATTGTTGATCATCAGCTGACAGGTTTAGATGGCTACCATGCTATGATGACTGAAGAGTTTAGCGTGATACTCATGGATGTTATGCTGCCTGATGTTAGCGGTTTTGAGCTAGTACGTAATTACCGAGCGGCTGGCAAGCATACGCCAGTGTTATTTCTAACCGCAAAAGATGATTTAGATGACAAAATCAAGGGGATTGAGATTGGCGGTGATGATTATCTGACCAAACCTTTTGCCTTTGCAGAGTTAATAGTCAGGATAAAAAGCTTATTACGACGCGCCAATCAAGCCGACTATAAAAGTACGCTCATGCAAATAGCGGATCTCAAAATGGACATTGCCAAGCGCACTGTACATAGAGGAGACACGCCCATTAAACTAACCGCAAAAGAGTTCTCCCTATTACAGTTTCTATTAGAGCGCCGCGGTGAAGTATTACCACGCTCAATCATTGCTTCACAAGTATGGGATATGAACTTTGATAACGATACTAATGTGATTGATGTGGCAATAAGACGTCTGCGTATAAAAATAGACGATGAGTTTGATACCAAGCTAATTCATACTGTGCGTGGCATGGGCTACCGATTAGATGCTGTCGACGTTTCAGCTAGTAATAAAGCTGCCAGCGAAACGGAAGATAGCCAATATGATAAATAGATTGGACAATCGACGCTTACCCTTACTATGGCGAACTGTGTTTTTATTGACGATATTTGTCGTTTTATCGCAGTTGATAATCTATATCTGGGTACAGCACTCTGTTAAAGGCCATTTTGAACAAATGGATGCTGAAATCATTACCCACGCAGCCTTTAATCTACGTAAGCGCGTAACAGAGGCGGATAACCAAATAGCCTCTCAGACACTACCTAAGCCTCAAAGTCCATCAAACACTCAACAACCGCTAAGCTCGAAAGCTTCTTCAAATCTACTTCCTACAATAGCCACAGAAAATGATGATCACCTGCATTCATCAGCGCTAGATTACGATCTAAAAACTATCATTGCTGATAAAGAGGGACGATTGCTATCTAGTACTCCCAAAAACTTTGCTAATGAATTAAGTGCCGACTTTAACCTATTATCATTACAGCAAAATCATGATGACAGACAGTTTGTAATAAATATTAAAGACAGACGTTATCGAGCTATGGTTATTGGAGACGATGACATGCTTGCCCTTATCGCCTTACCCATTGACGTGCATCATCAGTATTTATTACAGTTTAACCGTCAACTTAGTCTGATCCTATTTGCCATCACACTACTGTTGGTTTCAATAGCAGCCTTAAGCGTGTATTGGGGTTTTGCCCCTTTATCCACTATCGTGCAAAGGATGAAAGGTATTCATCCTGAAAGATTGAGCGAAAGAGTAATAGTTAGTGATATGCCATTAGAGCTAAGACCTTTAGCAGAATCCTATAACTCGATGATGGCTAAGCTTGAAAGCAATTTTGAGTCGTTGTCGCGATTTTCAGACAATATCGCGCATGAGCTACGCACGCCAATAGCGACGCTGATTACGCAAACGCAAGTCATGTTAAATAAGCCTAGAGAGGAAGAGGAATATGTCGAACAATTACATCAGCAACATGACACCTTAGAGCAATTATCGGCGATGATTAACAACATGCTACTGCTAGCAAAAACCCAAAAAGGACTGAGTGATTCGCAAGTGACTACTGTAGATACTGAGGTCCTAATCAATAAGCTGTTAGATTACTTTGAAATGATTGCCGAGGATCGTGAAATAACTTTTGTAAAATTAGGAGATTTTAAGGCAGTATTAGGCGATGAAGGTTTATTGCAAAGGCTATTTGCTAATCTGCTATCAAACGCGATCTACTACGCCGCTAGTAATAGTGTCATCACAATATCAGCCACTGTCAACACTCCAAATACTTCCGTTAATACTTATAAGATGCTTGAAGACGATCAAAGTAACACTCAAACCGCGAAGCAATCTTGGCTAGAGATAACTTTTACTAATCTTCTAGAAAAACCGTTAAACCAAAGCGAAGCAGATCGATTGTTTGAGCGCTTTTATCGTCATGATAAAACTAGCCAGCACCATTCAGGATCAGGTTTGGGTTTATCTATCGTTCAGGCTATTGCTAATGCTCATAAAGGGACGGTCAATATCACTATCAAAGATGAGTATTGTTTTGAAGTTACTGTAGGATTATTGATTGCTAAGTAGCATACACCTCAATATCCTAGTGTTCAAAATATTAATAATATGTAGACCTACTATAGGTCTATTTTATTTTGATAAGTCGAAAAGGCTCTGAATGCTATTATTCATATAGTGTATAAGGCTAGATTATGAAGTCTAGTTTTCTTAGGTGATGTTGTTGATATGGGGGTTTGATAAAGGCGTACTTTACTAACTGCCACTTCGGGCATAGCCCTACGCCTTGCGTCACTAAAACAGTCTCCCAGACTGTTTCTTAACGTTCCTCATTCGCGAAGTACGCCGTCGCATTTTTTAGTATTTCACGCTCCTCTTCAGCCACTTTGAGCTGACGCTTGAGCTGCTTTATTTCTTGAAGAGCACTCATAAGGTCAGGATCATATTGCTCTGTGCCGACAAGCTTGCCTTGATTGGATTTGTTATTCCAGTTTGAGAGCGTTTGCATGGCAATACCAAGCTGCTTTGCAGTCGCTGAAATATTGCCATTATTATCTGCTATTTTCTTGACAGCTTCGGCTTTAAATTCGTCACTATAAGTTCTGATTTTCTTGGTCATGGTAAACTCCTGTTATTGTGCTTAGTTTACCAAGTTTAGCTCTACGTTTTATTCAGCATAGCTCAGGCAGCTTAATTCCATTTATAAGGTGTCTTAGGTTTGGGAGGGTTACCCATATTTATTTAATGTGTAAATATTAGCTAAATATTTACAAATAATTTCCCAGTCATAATAACTGTTTACTCTTAACTCATTAATATACATTTATTCATCCAGACAAAAGACTTCTTTTTTAGATTATATCAACTAATGATATTATTCATAGTAAACACTAAGCAGCTCAAACCTGATAAATGTAAATTAGCAGCCTAATATAACAAAAGATAACAATATTTTTTATGAATAATATATCTTCAGGATCAGCTATCTAACTCATAAGATTGTTGGTATAAATGTTGGTATAATAAAATTAATATTGGGGCTGTCCTAGATAACTAG
>NZ_DDNS01000042.1:0-11930 GCF_002341255.1 Psychrobacter sp. UBA2514 | reverse complement strand
TCCGATATAGTCGGGGCGGTTCACTTCAACGTCGGAGATGAAGTTTACGGTCTGATTGGTGGCGTTCGTGGTCTTCAAGGATCTTTAGCAGAATATGTTGCAGTAGATGCTGATCTGATCGCATTAAAGCCACGCAATATCTCTATGCGCGAGGCAGCAGTACTACCATTGACGTTCCTCACCGCTTGGGAAGGTTTGGTGGATAATGCGAAGGTCCAACCAGGGCAAACTGTACTGGTTCAAGGTGGTGCTGGTGGCGTTGGTTATATGGCGGTTCAGCTTGCAAAAGCACTTGATGCAAATGTTTGGGCGACTGGTCGTACAGCTGATCAATCACTGATTTCAGAACTCGGTGCAACACCTCTCGATTACACAACAGCATCTTCCGATGACATTATTGCTGCAAGTCCTGAGGGTCAAGGTTTTAACATTGTTTATGACACTGTGGGTGGTCCAGTACTCGAAGCGTCACTTTCCATGACGACTCACTATGGCCACATCACCAGCTGTGCTGCATTTGGCAATCATAACTTAGCGAATTCATCTCTACGGTGTGCCACAGTGTCTGGCGTATTCGTCCTAATGCCGACGTTAACAGGGAATCGCCGTTCTCATCATGGTGATATCCTTAAGACCGCGACTCGTCTCGTTGAGGAAGGTAAACTGCGTGCTATTGTTGATCCTCGTCATTTTACTCTAGACCAAGCGATTGAGGCTCATGATGCTGTTCAAAATCGCTCTGCCAATATTAAGGTAGTTATCGATGTCATTTAACGCACTTCAGGCCAAGACTTGGCGCTTCAATTGTATTGGAGATACAGATGTTCTGACATTAGAAACACTTCCTGTTGCTTTACCAGCCGCAGGAGAAGTTCTAATACAGATGAAAACGATCGGACTCAACCGGGCTGATGTAATGTTTCGGCGTGGTACTTATATTCAAAAGGCAGTATTCCCTTCTCGTCTGGGATATGAGGGAGCAGGCATAGTTCTTGCGATAGGTGAAGGTGTACGCCAATTTTCTCCAGGAGATGCAGTATCGATTCTTCCGACTGATAATCTAGCCAAATATGGGACATATGCGGACAAGCTTCTGATTCCAGAAAATTTTTTAGTTCACAAACCCGATAGTTTAAGCTGGGAAGAAGCTTCTTCAATCTGGATGCAGTATTTGACGGCTTGGGGTGGTGTCATCCATGCTGGTGGATTATCGAAAGGAAAAACGATCTTGATCACAGCAGCTTCAAGTAGCGTAGGACTAGCTGCGATACAGATAGCTGAAGCAGCGGGTGCTAAGGTCATTGCAAGTACACAGACGATAGAGAAAAAGCAACGTTTACTGGATCTTGGTGTTAAAGATGTTATAGCCAGTGAAGATGAACCCGATTTGTATGAGGCGCTTGTTTTACGTTTAGGTGGAGAACATCTTGATGTCGCCTTCGATGCTGTAGGAGGGCCACATATTGAACAGATTGCAAAAGCGATGTCTGTGGGAGGAACTATGGTTATGCATGGTGCACTTAGCCCGGAGAACACACCATTTCCCCTTAAAATTGCATTACGCAAGAGCTTAACCATGCGAGGTTTTTTGTTCCTTGAGGTTCTCCATGACTCTGTTCTAAGGGAGCAAGCCAGACGATTTATTCTGAGCAGTATAGGTGCAGGATATCTTCGTCCAGTGATCGACCGTTGCTTTAACTTTGAGGACATGCATGACGCTCAGCGCTATCTTGAATCAAATCAGCAAATAGGAAAAATTGTAGTTACTCTAGATACATGATGGTCTTATCTGATGTCTACTTTCTAGAAAAAAGGTTAGGCGTGTCCCTAATTCAAGCGTTATGACTAAATGGGGACACACCCTAGTTCCATCTGATTCAAGTTTCTATACGGCCCAGCACTTCCACTAAGTAATCAAACAATGCTCGGATTCGCAAAGGTGTCGGGCCCCGCTGTGGACGATATAAATACAGGCGCCAAACAGGAGAGGTTTCCTCATGAAGTATATGAATGAGCTTACCACTCCTAAGCCACGGCAAAACTAGAAATCCAGGCATGTGTCCGAATCCAACTCCAGCGAGAATCGCTTGAAATTCAGCTTCTAGATCATCTGTAATAAAACGGGGCTTTGATGGCGTAAAGCTTCGACTTTCGGTGAATGTCCATGGCCAGTAACGCCCTGTTTTATGATCGATTAGTGCTGTTAGAGGGTATTTATCAAGGTCAATAATTTTTTTGGGCATTCCAACCTTATCAATTAACTCTGGCGTACCCACAGAATAAAATTTCACTTTAGCCAATTCCCTTGCCACATATCGATTGTCCGGCAAAAATCCAAATCTGATCCCGATATCTATCCGCTCATCGATCACATCCGAGTGTGAATCTGTTAGCACACAATCCACGACAATATCTGGATAACGTGTGGCAAATTCTGCTAGTGCAGGTACTACCAATTTACGCCCTAACACAGACGACACAGTAAGACGGACAGTCCCACTCATTTCATCTCGTTTTTCCTTGGTGTCTTTTACGAGCAAAGCATCGATCGATTCCACCGCAAGACGTGCTTGCTTTGCCAGACGCTCACCATCAGCGGTAATTTTAATTTGTCGAGTACTCCTGTAAAACAGAATCTCTCCGCGCTGTTCTTCTAGCTCTTTTATTGCCCGTGTCACTACCTGTGGGGAAATACCCAGCTGAGTTGCTGCCTCTTTAAAATTTCGAGACTCTGCTGCGACACAAAAGATACGCATCATTTCCAATTTGTTCTGCATGTCAATCCTGTGTTATGGTAATTATTCCGTAAATAGGAATTCTGAAAGATAATATTATTCATTTATTATACCTAACAAGGCTGTAATACTTAACCCTCAAATATAATTGACAGATAGGTTAAAGGTTACTTGTATGAATAATATAGAAAATAAAGTTATTGTTATCACTGGTGCAAGTAGTGGTTTAGGTGAAGCTACTGCTCGCTTACTTGCTAAAAAAGGTGCAAAGGTTGTCATTGGTGCTAGACGTACTGAAAAATTAGAGGCTATTGTTCAAGACATTCGTGCTGAAGGTGGTCAAGCTGAATTTATTGGTGCGGATGTAACCAAACCAAATGAAGTGCAAGCACTTATTGAAAAGGCATTAAGCGCATTTGGTCAAATCGATGTATTGGTAAACAATGCTGGATTGATGTCTATTGCACCATTAAGTGAGCTAAAAGTTGATGAATGGGATCGTATGATCGACATTAATATTAAAGGTGTTCTTTATGGAATAGCAGCTGCCCTACCTGTTTTCCAAAAACAAAACTTTGGACACTTTATTAATCTCTCATCTGTTGCAGGGGTAAAAGTATTTAGTCCAGGAGGTACTGTTTATAGCGGTACTAAGTTTGCTGTAAGAGCCATCTCTGAAGGCCTTCGTCATGAAGTTGGAGAAACAATTCGAACGACTACTATTGAGCCTGGTGCAATTGAGTCAGAACTAAAATTCGGTTCTTCTCATAAAGAAAGTTCAGAGTTTGTTACTGATTTCTACAAACAAGCCATACCATCTGACTCAGTCGCTCGAGCAATTGCTTATGCAATTGAACAGCCTGCGGATGTAGATATTAATGAAATTGTTTTGCGCCCAACGAGCCAAGAGTTTTAATGATTGAATAACATAAAATGGGAGCACTTCGCTCCCATTTTTACTCTATTTTTTTAAAGTTGAGGACAAATCTATGAAAGCCGTATCGTATGTTATCAATAACCATGATGATTTTAAAAATTCATTGGTAGATATTGAAAAAGCGAAGCCTACACTTAAGGAACGTGATGTACTGGTAAAAGTTCAGGCAAACTCTGTGAATCCAGTTGATACCAAAGTGAGAAAAAATTCGTCTGAAGCAGACGATCGTATTTTAGGTTGGGATGCCGTTGGGGAAATTATTGAAATTGGCTCAAAAGTTACCTCGTTTAAAGTAGGAGACTCTGTTTGGTATGCTGGCGATTTAACCCGAGATGGTAGTAATGCTGAGTATCAAGCAGTCGATGAACGAATTATCAGTCTTAAACCAACTACAGTATCTAATGCAGAAGCAGCAGCATTGCCATTAACTGCAATAACGGCATGGGAAATGCTGTTTGATCGGCTTCAAATTTCAGAAACAGAAGTTGGCAGTATTTTAATTATTGGTGGTGCAGGTGGTGTAGGATCAATCGCTATCCAACTTTTAAAAGCAAAAACAAATCTGACCGTTATAGCAACAGCGTCACGTGAAGAAACGAAATCTTGGGTGGAATCACTTGGTGCCGACCATGTCATTGATCATAGCAAAGATTTAAATGCACAAATCGAGACACTAGGCATTGCAAAACCAAAATACGTATTCTCTACCAATCATACAGAGACCTATATCGAGCAAATAGTTTCTCTGATTGCACCACAAGGCAAGCTTGGATTGATCGATGATCCACAAACCTTTGATATTATGCCGTTTAAGACTAAATCTATTTCTATTCATTGGGAGTTGATGTTCACCCGTTCAATGTATGAAACCGATGATATTGAAAAGCAAGGTGAATTGCTGCAACAAGTTGCCCAATTGGTTGACCAGCAAAAAATTAGAAGTACCCTCAACCAAAATCTAGGCAGCATTAACGCTGCAAACTTGGAGACGGCACATAAGCTGCTTGAATCAGGCAAGTCAAAAGGCAAAATTGTACTAGAAAACTTCTAGGGCGTGTCCCTAATTCAAACGTTTATGACTAAATGGGCTAAAAATGGCTAAATCTTTGGGAAATGGTGTCAAATAGCTGGCCAATATCTTGATATTATCTGCGCTATTTTCCTTGTTTGCCTGCGATTTATCTCATTTTTATCACCATTTTTAAAATAGGGACAAGCCCTAAAACAAATTCAAGGTGAAATAATGACTATTTCAATAATTGCGAACTTTAAGGCAAAATCAGATCAAAAAGAGACGTTAGAAGCGCTTTTAAAAAGTGTAATAGAGCCTACGCTTCAAGAAGAAGGATGCTTGAAATATGAGCTTTATATTAGCGAAAATGACTCGAGTAGATATTTCTTCTTAGAAGAATGGCGTAGCAGGGAGGATTTAGATATCCATATGGCCACTGATTATATTCAAAGTTTATTTGGTAATATCCAATCGCTCATTGAATCAAGTGATATTGTAGAAATCAAAAAAATATAGCTGTATTCGGACATTATGATGAAGTATTCTTCAAAATAACATAGAGACTTAGAAGAGAGCTTCCCAAACTTTGTGTAACTGCTTATATTCCACTAACCGGAGAATAAGCAATGACGACTCAATCTGACCTTAAAAAACTGGCCGAGCAAACTGCTGGTAGTATGAACAGCTTCGATGATATCAAATACTTCCAGAAGCAGCTCATGCAATCTTTTATCGACACTGCCTTAGAGGCTGAGATAAGATCATCTCGGCTACCTCAAACATGAGAAAGCCGATAAACCTAATAAGCGTAACGGGCACACTAAAAAGACCGTCCACAGTGACACAGGCGATCTTGAGATATCTACCCCAAGAGACCGTGATGGTGACTTTGAGCCTGTGCTGGTCAGTAAGCATCAAACCCGTATCTCAGGTCTCGATGATAAAATCATATCGTCACTACAGGCATAGTCTTCCGTCTTGCGCTTCGAGCAAGTGTGCCCCACACACTTACTTATCCTCGCTCATACGCCAAGGGTCAAACCACCACCGAGATTGTAGAGAGCATTAAAGAGCTCTACGATGTCGACATCTCAAGCAGCTTGGTTGCAAGAGTCACCGATAACATATTAGAGGACATCACCGCTTGGCAGAACCGGCCGCTGAGCAGGCATCTTCGAGGTGGTCGATGCCGAGTCAACACTGGACGTCTGCTTTGAATCGTTTTATGATTATGTTCGATGAGCGCGTTAGTAAGCATTTAATCTAAATGGCAGTGACACAGAATTCAGGATACTCTCTTCTGCTGTCGAGCTTATAATGTCTATATCCAAGAAATAGGTTTAGAACGGCTTAAAAATATAATTCCCTAGTATCGACTATATTTATAAACACTTTTTATCCCCTCATTTTGTGTACTTGTAGGTATACTTTGCGAGCGTCATTCGAGGTTTTCAATGCTTAAACAACATCGACAAGCACTGGTGGTTGAAGGCGGCGGCATGCGTGGCGCATTTAGCAGTGGTGTCTTAGACGCCTTTTTACAACAACAATTCAATCCTTTTGATCTGTGTGTGGGCGTCTCTTCAGGTTCAACTAACGTTGCTAACTATTTGGCCGCACAACAAGGCCGCACCCTGCATATTTACTTGGATCATTCTCTTCGATCTGAATTTATTCATTATGGCCGTTTCCTTAGGGGCGGTGACTTACTGGATCTAAAGTGGATGTGGGATGTGGTGGAGCAAGAATATCCACTGGATCAGGCACAATTATTTGCCAACCATGCTGAGTTTTACATGGTGTTAACACATGCTATTTCAGGACAGGCAACCTACATCAAAGCGGCTAAAGACAATATTTTGGATGGATTAAGGGCATCAAGCTCTATCCCAGTGCTGACCCGCCAAGCGGTCGAGATATTTGGTGAGCCTTATTTTGATGGTGGTGTGGCAGATGCTTTGCCCGTACAGTGGGCGGCTGGGCAAGAGAATATTGATAAGCTCATGGTCATACGTACTCGCCCGCAAAACTACGTTAAAGCAAGCAGTAAAGGCGATCAGCTATTGGCTAAATATTATACTAAGCAACGATATGGTTTTGCCCAAAGCTTGTTGACGCGAACCCAACGCTACAACGACTCGGTACAATTTTTACAGACGCCATCATCACAGAAAATTTTAGAGATTTGTCCACCAGACTTAAAAAACATGGCGAGTCGATTGTCCAAAAATAAAGCCAAAATCCGTTATAGCTATGATGTGGGACTAGAAATTGGACACAAGGCGATTGAAGATTGGCATCAGCTTTAACCTTTTTATCTTGTAAAGAAGAGATATTAAATAGAAAACACGGGCTTCAAATATAAGAAATTGGCTTAAATAATCTTAGATAACCTTTGAATCACAAAGGTTAGTAACTAAGCTAAAATAAGATAAGTAATGATATAATGACCCGATAATTGATACTCTATGAAAGGTTTATACGATGGCTCGTACCGCTAGCGCATTGCACATTTTAGTCAAACAAAAAGAGTTGGCAGAAGATATTATGGCCAAGCTCAAAAAAGGCGCAGCATTTGATGTGCTGGCCAAACGATACTCAACCTGTCCATCAGGCAAAAAAGGCGGTCATTTAGGTGAGTTCAAAAAAGGCCAAATGGTAGGACCTTTTGATAAAATCTGCTTCAACGGTGAGCTTTTCACCCCTCATTTGGTAAAAACCAAATTTGGTTGGCATGTGGTCAAAGTGCTTTACAGAACGTAAGCGTTAGACTGTAAAAACGCAAGTCGCCGCTTTAATGACAAGACGACTGAACCATTCAATTTAGGCTTTTTTCTTAGCAAAAAAGCTTTTTATCAGGTAAAACGGTGCTTTATGTATAACAATTCCTCGACTCGTCTCAATAAATACATCAGCGAAAGTGGGATTTGTTCCAGACGCGATGCTGACCGCTTTGTTGAACAAGGTAATGTATACATCAATGGCAAGCGTGCATCGGTTGGTGATCAAGTGGCTGCTGGAGACGTAGTAAAAGTCAACGGACAGCTGATTGAGCCACGCGAGCCTGATGATTTTATTTTTATTGCCTTAAATAAGCCAGTGGGCATTGTCAGCACCACGGAAAGCTCTGAAAAAAACAACATTGTCGATTTTGTGAGACACTCGGTACGTATTTTCCCGATTGGGCGTTTGGACAAAGACTCTCAAGGATTGATCTTTTTGACCAATAATGGCGATCTGGTCAATAAGGTATTGCGTGCTGGCAATAACCACGAAAAAGAGTATCTCGTGACGGTAAATAAGCCAATCACGGATAGCTTTATTGAGGGTATGGCGAGTGGAGTGCCAATGCTGGGCAAGATGACAAAAAAATGTCCCGTTACTAAGGTAGCACCCAACGTCTTTAACATCACACTCATTCAAGGTTTGAACCGTCAAATCCGCCGTATGTGTGAGCATTTTGGTTATGAGGTCGTCAAGCTTGAGCGTACGCGGATTATGAATGTAAGCCTTAAGGGGCTTCCTGTCGGCGACTGGCGAGACCTGACACCAACAGAGCTGTCTGTCCTGCTTAAAGCTGTCGAAAAATCCTCGTCGCAAGACAATCATTCGGGCAAAAAATCGCGCAATGCACCACGAAAAAAACCGCGTACTGACGCTCAATCAAAGTCAAAACCCTCTGCAAAATCAGCAGGTACTGCAAAGGGGCGCAATAAGTACGCCAAGGATGATGCTAGAAAACCAGCAGGTTCTAAAGGTAGAGATGGGCGTCCGTCCAGTCGTGGCAAGAATGCTGCAGGCAATGGTAAACCTACTACAAACGGCAGACGTCCCTCAAAAGGTCGAGGGTCTAAGCGATAATAATTGTCTAATTTCATCACATCGCTGTCATAGTGATCAAAACGATGAAGATACGACACTTTAAAAGAATTAGGGCGATATCCGTTGATAGATATCGCTCTTTTTTGCTTTGTTCAATCCAGTTTATGTGCACAATCTATATACTACTGACCATCGTATCAGGTGATAAAATCGCTGCAAGTTCCTCATCACTGAGCAGCTTTTCTTGTTTGACCAGCTCCGCCACGCCTGACCCACTCAGCAACGCATTTCCTGCGATACGACTGGCGTTTTCATAACCGATATGTGGTACCAGTGCTGTCACGATACCGATACTGTTTTCGACATGCTGCGCACAGCGAGCTTTATTGGCGGTTATGCCTTGAATACAGCGCTCATCGAGCATACGAATCGACTTCTCTAGCAGGCGCGCATTGTTTAGTAGGTTATAAACAATCAGCGGCTCCATTGCATTGAGTTGCAGTTGCCCTGCTTCTGCCGCCATGGTAATCGTCATATCTTTACCCATTACCTGAAAGGCAGCTTGGGTCATGGCTTCAGGAATCACAGGGTTGACTTTACCCGGCATAATAGACGAGCCAGGTTGCATCGCTGGTAAATTAATCTCGCCCAAGCCCGTACGCGGTCCACTCGACAGTAGACGTAAATCGTTGCTCAATTTAGACAGTTTAATAGCTAGGCGTTTGAGCGCACTCGAAAACGTAATAAACGCGCCCATATCGGCACTAGCGGCGATCAAATCTTCAGAGAGCGTCACTGGCAGACCACTGATCGTCGCAAGCTCACTAATCGCTAAGCGGGCATAACCTTTGGGCGCATTGATGCCCGTACCAATCGCCGTACCGCCCAAGTTCAACTCACATAACTGTAAACAAGCATCTTCGATTCGAGCCGTTTCACTGCCTAGATCACTGGCGAAAGCGTTAAACTCTTGCCCCAACGTCATCGGTACTGCGTCTTGCAATTGAGTACGACCCATTTTTAGAATGCTGCTAAATTCTTTACCTTTGATAGCTAAGCTGTTTTGTAGCTTGATAATGGCCTCTTGCAGTGGTTTTGCCGCAAATACCATCGCCAAACGTGCCGCGCTTGGATAGACATCATTGGTCGACTGAGAGCGATTGACGTCATTGTTGGGATGGAGATGACTATACTGACCATACTCAAACCCCATCTTTTTTAAGCCAATATTGGCAATCACTTCATTGGCATTCATGTTGGTTGACGTGCCCGCCCCGCCTTGGATGAGATCAACAATAAACTGCTCATGATGCTCGCCTTGTATCAGATCGCTACACGCATCAGTGATGGCGCTAAGCTTCTCTTCACTGAGTAGACCGTGTTGATAATTGGCTTTGGCAGCAGCCGTTTTCACCATTGCCAGTGCTTTGATCAAATCAGGAAAATGGCTGATTGACACGCCGGTAATGTCAAAATTTTGCGCGGCGCGTTGGGTTTGAATACCATATAAGACAGTGGCTGGTACGGCTTGCTCACCCAATAAATCTTTTTCAATGCGAGTATGGGTTTTATTATCGGTCAGGTTATCTGTATTTTCCATATTTTTATAACTTCATAGACATAAGAGAGATTTAAGAAGTAGGCCGACAAAAATGACTCTGTTGAGTGTCTTGTCTTAACGCTACTCAATATGAGCGCCATCGTAACCGAGAATTTAGCACAAGAAAAACGCAAATATTTCGCTCTCAGCCCCAAAAATTTTGCTGCTTAATAAAAAATATGACAGATTAGGTTGTTCTATAAAAAAGAATGAGCACTTTTAAGTTAGGTTTTTGGAAAATATTTATGTGATAGGAAGGATTTTATGAGAAATTTTTTATAAGAAAGCTTATTGGTTGAAAACGTGGATTAATCGCTAATTATACGTGCCGAAAGTAAAAACCTAGCTTCAGTGACAAAGGTTTATAAGACTCTTGACTCACTTACAGCCCCAACACCTGCTTTAGAGCATTGATTTGTGGCTGTTGACGATCGGTATAACGATATGCCAGTACAACCTCGCGCACCAAACTGTTATTCCCTAAATGGTGAATTTGAACGGGCGGCGTACTTCTAATCCATAGCCCAGCATACGGAATCAAAGCCACCCCCAGCCCCGACTCCACCATCCGAACGATCGCATCCAGATCATTAATCTCCATGATCGTATTTACCTTGATGTCCTGTTGTTTAAAGAACTTGTTTATCTTTGCGCCTGCTGAGGACTGTAAGGTGTAATGGATAAAAGGATGCTGCTCAAGCGTTTGTCTGAGGCTATGAAAGGGCCATTTTTTAGGGCTAATGAGCACGTAGGGTTCGGTCATAATGGACTGCGTCACAATATCTTTTGGCAAGGCAAATGCTGGCTGTATGGTAATTGCCGCATCTATCTCCCCAACTTCTAGTTTCTCAAATAACTCTACGGCACGCCCGGGGACAATTTCTGTCTGCATTAAGGGGGCAAGTAACGTAATCGCCTTTAGTGCCTCTGGCAAGATACCCACTTGCACGGAATTGATCGAGCCAATCCTAAGCTGCCCGTAATAGCTGGCAATATCGGTATCTGAGGACAACTGCATTGTTGAATAAAGCGCCAAAATCTCTTTGGCGATCGGTAATACGCGCGTGCCTTGCGGATTGAGCGTAATGGCACGAGCAGAGCGGGTAAATAAAGATAACCCTAGATTGTCTTCCAAGGTTTTTATTTGGGCGCTGACCGCAGACTGGGTCAAGTTGATGTGCCGAGCAGCGGCAGCAAAACTGTCTAGCTCGCAAACGGCCACAAAGGTTTTAAGCTCTCTTATCATTGATATCACCACACTTATATATTACGTCTTATGCTTGAATACACGCGTTACGTCTATTAAGCTCATTCATTTCAAAGACGATGGCTTTCTGTCCAAAATAGCTCATTAAGCCTTCGCCGTGACTCTCAAGGCCTACTAATTGACCTCTGTTTACTTTTCTTTTATATTTTAAGACGATACATAATGTATCATTTTATTTGAGTTAAATAAGCCTTTATCTCTACGTGATTACCCTATCACTATACTTTTCTCATCACTTTTTTTCATCGTTGGACGGGTGATATTGAGTTCATGCTAAGGATAGCTATTATGAACAACCGTCTATCAGATTTTTCGTGGAGCAGGAGTTACCATCCAAAAACCACTATGAAAAGCATGGACTGTTAAGGGCCTAATTCTATCACCCAAATAAAGATTACAAAAACAGCCCATCGTTTTCATCGATGGATCAATACCTTTTTATAAAATGTCTTTTTATAAGAAGAATAATGAGCCGCAACCATTATAGTTCACCGCCTATTTTCCATGGAAGGAAATCAAAATCATGAGCATTTTTGCTATAGTCAATCAATATTAAA
>NZ_DDNS01000031.1:7263-7455 GCF_002341255.1 Psychrobacter sp. UBA2514 | reverse complement strand
AAAGCGCAGTGCATCGGTACCGTAGGCTGGGATGCCTTCTGGGAACTCTTTACGCGTTTGCTTCTCAATCTTGGCCGCGTCTTTTGGGTTCATCATGTTGCTGGTGCGTTTTTCTACCAGCGCTTCTAGCTCAATACCGTCGATTAGATCGATCGGATCTAAGACGTTACCTTTTGATTTTGACATTTTTTG
>NZ_DDNS01000031.1:0-7003 GCF_002341255.1 Psychrobacter sp. UBA2514 | reverse complement strand
ATAATGTCAAAGCCCGTGACCAAGACGCTAGTTGGGTGGAAGGTTTCTAGCACCTTTTTATCCGCAGCCGGATCAGCCCAGCCTAGTGTACTAAAGGTCCATAGACCCGAGCTAAACCACGTATCAAGTACATCATCATCTTGGCGCAATACCACATCATCGCTGAGATTGTATTTAGTGCGAACCTCCGCCTCGCTACGTGCGACATATACCTCACCTGCCGCATCGTCGTACCACGCTGGGATGCGGTGACCCCACCACAGCTGACGNNAAGGTCCACAGGGCGGAGCTGAACCAGGTGTCCAGAACGTCGTCGTCCTGTTTCAGTTCCAGGTCTGCGGCCAGATTGTGCTTCTGGCGTACTTCGTCTTCGTTGCGGCCGACATAGATGTTGCCTTCGGCGTCGTACCAGGCCGGAATCCGGTGACCCCACCACAGCTGACGGCTGATACACCAGTCTTGCAGGTCAGTCATCCATGCCATATACATGTTTTTGTACTGCGCAGGGACAAATTCAATACGACCATCTTCGACCGCATCAATCGCTTGTCCCGCCAGCTTATTGACGGCGACATACCACTGATCGGTCAACCATGGCTCAACGATCGTACCGCCACGCTCAGCACGTGGGGCTTTGAGTGCGTAGTCCTCAATGTCTTCTAGCCAGCCCTGATCGCCTGCTTGCTCAACAAGGAATTTACGCGCGGCAAAACGCTCAAGTCCTGCGTACTCGCTAGGCGTAGTCTCTAGCTCTGGCTCACGCGTTTGCAAGTCAGGATAGACTTCCATCGCTGGCAAAATGTTGGCGCGCTCATCGAGAATATTGATGAGTGGCAAGCTATGACGACGACCCAATTCATAATCGTTAAAGTCATGCGCTGGGGTAATTTTGACACAGCCTGTACCGAAGTCACTCTCGACATAGTCATCAGCGACGATAGGCACGACGCGACCCGTAATCGGTAAAGTAATGGTTTTGCCGACCAAATGTGCATAACGCTCATCGCTCGGATTGACGGCGACCGCCGTATCACCAAGGAGTGTCTCAGGACGGGTGGTGGCGACGACCAGATAGTTTTTGCCATCTTGCGTGGTCAGCTCTGTGTCCGTGAAATAATAGCGGAAATGCCACAAGCTACCTTTTTCATCGTGGTTTTCTACTTCTAAATCAGACAGCGCAGTTTGGAATTTTGGATCCCAGTTGACCAAACGCTTACCACGATAGATAAGGCCATCGTCAAACAGGCGTACGAATACTTCTTTTACCGCGTTAGACAGACCATCATCCATGGTAAAGCGCTCACGTGACCAATCAACCGAGCTACCCAAACGACGAATTTGGCTAGTGATACTGCCGCCCGACTCTTCTTTCCATTCCCACACTTTATCGATGAAATCTTCACGTGTCATATCACGGCGGCGGATGCCTTGCGCCTCCAAGCGACGCTCAACGACCATTTGGGTTGCAATACCGGCATGATCCGTACCTGGTTGCCACAGCGTGTTGTCGCCATTCATACGGTGATAACGTGTGAGCGCATCCATGATTGCATTGTTAAACCCATGACCCATATGCAGCGAGCCCGTGACATTTGGCGGTGGCAGCGCGATAGAGAACGACTCGTCTTTATCAAATGTTGGGGCAAAATAGCCGCTTTCTTCCCAGCCTTGATACATGCCTGCCTCGACTTGTGCAGGGTTATAGGCGTTTTCTAATTGATTGAGTGCCGCTTGAATAGAGGCAGTTAGGTTGTGGTTACTCATAATGGCATTATCTTTTATTGATTGAATGTGATCAAAGTTAATTGAATTAAAGAGAATATAAAAATTAGGAAAATAATGAATAGAGTGATTTTAACGCAGATAGGCAGATTTTGTTAGATGGTAAGGCAATTTATAAAGCCTGAAGGTCATTTTTCATGCCGTTATCGAACAATTAATAACCGCAATTGGTTAAACACTCAACAGAACCTACCACAGTCATGCGCTAAAATAACATCGATAGCGTTGTATCAGCTCTATCCATATACCAGCCGACCAACAGTGAGTCACCCTTGTCCCAAAATAACAGACCTAACCAAAGCCGTCGTCAGGATGCTCAGGATATCCTACCAGATAGCGCGCGCGTGAGTACCACCAGTCATTCATCTCAGGATGACGATGCAAGCGATCATCATAAAAAAGACAATATGGCGCACAGTCACACGCTACAGCACAGCCACTCTCCAGAAGACGACGATATAGATATTCATACGCATAGCCTCGCAGATGATCATATAAAGGCCACCGAAGATTTAGACAATGATGACCTGCCAGAAGAAATCAGCGACGAAGACAAAGAAACCATTAAAAAGGTCGCCGGTGATGACAATCTAAGCCAAGCGAAAAGCTATGCCAGTATCTTGGTCGAGCAAGTCATCCATGCCAAAGAAACCTTTGAACGCTCGCTTGGCTCACTGTTTACCAGCGCCTTTACGGCGGGGCTTGAGATTGGTATCAGCTTTTTTGTGATTTTATCGGCGTTTGCCTTACTTAATGATGTGCTGCCGAGTCGCTACGCGATGGTACTGTCCTCCCTGCTCTATCCGATCGGCTTTATTATCGTGGTGATTGGTCAGTCGTTATTATTCACTGAGCAGACCTCCCTCCTCAGTCTACCTGTGCTAAACAAGATTGAACCACTGCATAAGCTGCTGCGTCTATGGGGCATCGTTATCGCTGGTAATATCGTCGGTGGCTGTTTGTTTGCTGCCTTGATGATTGGTTTGGGGCTGCATATGCATCTGTTTACCGACCATGCTATCGATGCTTACGCTGAGCATATCTTGGGGTTTGAATGGTGGGTCATATTTGGTAGTGCGGTACTGGCAGGTTGGATGATGGGCGTGGCGGCATGGCTAGTCACATCTGCACGCGATACCCTTAGCCGTATTGTTTTGGTTTCCATTATCACTGGTAGTATCGGGTTTTTGGGTCTGCATCACAGTATCGTTGGCAATATCGAAGTGTTTTCAGCATTGTTGTATGGCAATACGGTCAGCCTATGGCACTATCTTATCTTTTTAATCATCGTACTGGTGGGTAATACGGTCGGCGGCGTAGTATTTGTCGCGGTACTCAAAAACCGCACGTTCTTGTTTGAAATTGAAAGAGTCAAAGAGCAGGCCGCTGAGGCAAGAGCAGAAGTAGACAGGCGCAGATTTTAGCGTTGAGCGCTGCTATCCGTATTGAATCAACCCACACACTTTAAGAAACCATGATAAATATAAAAGCCCACAATAACTCTCATCATAGAAAGTATATTGTGGGCTTATTTTATTGGGTCGTGCACTGCGTACTTAGCAATGCACTGCGGCTTACATTCTGATTAAACTACATTCTTCTTGCAGCCAATACGCTATTTTCTCTTTCGACTCTATTCGCTTTATTGTGTTGCGCGGTAAATACTCTGACCATGATACCTGCGGTTAAGAACATGATTAGCGTATAAATAGCTGGAGTCAACGACATCTTATAGTTAGCGAGCAGCGTCAATGCCATAAACATCGACAGCGTACTGTTTTGTAGCCCCACCTCCATCGTGATGGATCTTCTCTGCGCAGGATTTAGACCGAACCATTTGCTGGTGTAATAACCAAGCGCCATCGTCGATACGTTCAATATGAGCGACACAGGGCCAGTGGCAACTAAGGCCTCGACCAAAATATCTCGTTGCACATATCCTAAGAAAATTACCAAGAAGCTCAAAAATATCACCCCAAAACGAGACACCATCACCTGTGCCTTATCGGCGAAGCTTGCCGCATAGCGTTTGATGAGCATACCAATACTAACTGGCAGTATCGTCAGAGTAATCAAGCTGATCATGGTCTTGGCAACTGGCAACTGAAACTCACTACCAGCACCCATGAAGTACACGAGCGAAAAACTCAGCACGATAGGAATGGTAAAGACGGTGATAACACTGGCGATCGCCGTCATCGTGACCGAAAGCGCGACATCCCCTTTTGCCAAATAAGTAAATAAGTTAGATGTCGTGCCACCAGGACACAGTACTAGCAGCATAACGCCAACGGCATACTCAGGCTCGAGTGACATGAAAGTTGCCAAGGCAAAACCGACCAATGGCAAAAATAGTAGCTGATTGGTCAGTCCGATTGCGACTGCTTTGGGATATTTGACGACTCTTTTAAAGTCATTGGTAACTAAGGACAACCCCATTCCCATCATAATCAAAAAAATACTAATGGGAATGACTTTTGAATTGACAAACGTGACTAACTCCACACCTTCCATAACTACATCCTTGTAGATAGAACCCTTACACGGGCAGGTTTATGACAACGTTATGATGCTCAATCAGCCAATCCTGCTGATATCTTGGGTAAAAGCCACCGACATTGTCAGCGTTTTTATACGACACTTTGTACACAACACTTTTTGGAATCATCACTACTGACATACACCCGAAAAATGTCGAAACATTGAAAGTCAGTATATCGTTGTAAAAGTGTATGTATTTGATTTTTCTGACTACTGGTCAGTCAGCGTTGGGTTTTGTGCTGCGACAACCACAGAGGAGAATCTAAATAGCAGTGCTACAAGGTATTAAGAGATGCTAGGACGTGCAGAAGGTACACGTGCAGGCGATGTGTGTGTAGCAGAAACGATAGGTGTGTGATCAGTACTGATGACCGCCGTGCCATAAGCAATGGCTTCTACCATACTGCCCAATTGGTTGATGTTAGTGACTTCTAGACGTACACCATAAATATGAGTGCAGCCTTTAGCTTTCGCTTGTGTACGCATACGGACGATTGCCTCACGGCGCGCGCGATCAAGCAGGGTCTCATAGGTGGTTAGGTTTTTGCCAAAGAGACTAAGCACGCGAGCAATAATCATCTTAAAGTAATCTTGAGCTATGACCACGCTGCCCAGTACCAGCTCGCCCTCACTACCGACAGCCAGCTCAGGACGGTAGAAACGCTCGCTTGAAACTGTAATATCCCCTAACGCCTGCTCTTCTATGCTGAGCTGAGCCAAATGCTGACGCTCGTGACGTGAGCCAAAAAACCAACCAGCGGCGAATAAAAAGATAAACGGCCCATAATTGATAAGCACTTGCGTGAGTGAGTCATTCATGGGACGTTTCTCATTATAAAAATCATTACGGTTTTTAACATTGTTGTTTTTAGTGCTACAGCTTTTAAAGCGCTAAGATCAACCAAAAGGATTAAAACGCGGTAAATCCTCTGGCGCAGTCTGGACTTGAGGGTTGGGTGTTTGACCGGACGGATAGTGATTATCGCTTGGTGGGTTCTGGAACTGCTGCGATACTGGTACCGCTTTGACCGCTGTTCCATAAACAAACAGCTCAGAAGCCCCTTGTGCGATACTAGAGGTAGAGAAACGCAAGCCGACGACAGCATCAGCACCAAGCGCTTCTGCCTTGACAATCATGCGATCGATCGCTTCTTGGCGTGACTCTTCTAACAGCTCGGTATAAGCGGTCAGCTCGCCGCCAACGATGTTTTTTAGCCCAGCAAACAAGTCTTTGCCCACATGCTTTGAGCGCACCGTACTGCCATACACAACATCTAAGCGCTCGGTAATTTGATAATTAGGTAAGTGTTCAAGATTGGAGAGTTGCACAGCCATAGTAAGACCTTATCGGTGACTTATAATGTATCTAAAAGAATGACCAGAGCTGCATGATGCAGTATAAATAAAAGACAGTACTATCAGCAGTACTGTCTTTTAGAATGACTAGTCATTGGTATGAAACAACAAAAACAGCTCGGTCAAATTGCCTTCGATGCTGTTGGCCATTTGAACCATCTTATCTTCATCGCGACGCATTGCTTCTAGCTCTGGATCTTCATCATCAATGCCGCTTAATACAATCATTGGTAAGGTCAACACAGCCACGTCTTCTGCTGTCTCTTCGTCTTCAAACCAATCACTTGCTTCATCGCCATACATGGCATCAATAAAACCAATCGACCAAGCCACAATATCTGACTCATCTGAAAAATCAACCGCCACTTCTTCGTCACCAGCATCTTCACCAAATGGCAGCTCAATCGGAGTCTCGTTTTTTAGCTCAGCCATGATCGAGTCACGCCAGCGCTGAATACCATCGATGACGTTTTCTGGAATCTCACTCACATGACCCTCAAAAAGCGCGTCCATCCAGTTAGGGAGTGGGCGACCAATGACCGTCGCTGTCAAAAACCCATGCGCGGCGACACTATCGAGCACGAACTGGCTCTCTTGGTTGTCCAAATAATCGAGCAGTTCATCAAAACTTAATTGGTTATTCATGGCTTAACAGTCCTTGAGAGATAGCCAACGTCAATCACAGTGATCGATCGGTTAAAGGCAAAAGGGTTTTAAAACAAAGGCTGCTTGAATAGTGAAAAACAAGCAGCCTTTACAACGTAAATATCATTCAATAGAGCGGGTTACACACGTTTATAAAAAGTAATAAGCATCTGGCAACCTATATGACTGATTAGATGATGGTCAATCATTAGAGGACTTTAGTCAGCTTAGACAATGATGCCAATGAATTAAAAATCGTCGTCATCCCAATCATCACCATCTTCATCAAAATTGTCTATATCATCTAGATCATCTTTTAATTCTTTAGCCAAACGCTTCTCTTCTAACAAATTATCGATCAGTCGACGCTTCTCAAGACTACTTAAACGCGTACGTACACTTGTCTCAGCTTCTTCAACCATCTTTGCGTCATCATCGTCGACAAAATCATCATCAAAATCGTCGTCAATATCAGCGTCACTCATGACAAACTCCTATCATTTTTAGGCAAGGGTATTAAAAACACATCAATATATATGCCTTATAAAGTCTCTATTGAATGTTGTCAATCCTTTTTCTTAATATGTCACATTTCAGCCTGAGTACCAAGACTATGATACCAGTTATATAATGGACAATTGTAGTATAAATGACCCATATTAGGGCGTGTTGAACATTC
>NZ_DDNS01000044.1:0-6399 GCF_002341255.1 Psychrobacter sp. UBA2514 | reverse complement strand
CTTAGGTCGTCTTAGCTTCTTGCCTTTATAAAAGGCCCACTTGCTAGTAAGTGGTGGGTGATGACGGATTCGAACCGCCGACATTCTGCGTGTAAGGCAGACGCTCTACCAACTGAGCTAATCACCCTGAGCGAGGAGAAAACAAAGCACTGCTTCGTCCGAGCGCAAGAGAATTTACATTTTCGTAAATCCTAGGAGCTCAGTACCCAATATAAGGTATAACTTCTACTACAAGAGAAATTCTTTAAATGGAATTTCTGTATTGCTTCATTAACATTAGCTGTCACACTCAATGTTGATTTATCAGCTGGGCTTATCTAAGTAAGTCCCCTTGCTGTGGGTGTGTATTATATAGATTTACACTTGGCTGTCAAACGTTATTTTGACTATTTTATGAAATAATCGGAAATAAATTTTTAATGGTATTAAAAACAGTAGTATATGGTAGATACTTACTTGTATTTTTTAGAGGCAAGTTATGATTGTTAGCAGTTGTTTGACAGCGAAAAGCTACTATACTACGGATACTTTGTTTTTTGAGCATGATTGAGGGAGGCCAGCATAGATATTTTTACGATTGGGCAGATCTTTACCAACTGGACGTGGGGAGAGTACGCAGGTCTAGGTCTGATATTTCATATTATACTGATGATTGTTATGACGTTACGCGTTGTATCAGTGCAGCGTAATATTGGTGTATCCATTGCTTGGATTGCAGTGCTTTATACCGTGCCCGTGTTCGGTCTGATTGCATACATACTACTAGGCGAGCCGATGATTGGACGACGCTACCGTGAGCGCGTGGATCAAGCAAGCATCATGATGAATGACATGGCACGGCGCGAGCATCTGGTGTTTGATAAAGGACAAGATCTGCTACCCATCAAATACCGCGGTGTGAGCCAAATAGGAACGCGCTGGACAGGGCTAGGAGTATTTCCCGATCATCAAATGCAGTTGTTAACAGATCCTGCATCGATCTTTCAGCGTTTGATTGAGGATATCCATGCAGCGCAGCGCATTGTCTTTATGGAGTTTTATATTGTATATCCCAGAGGAAAAGTACTCGATGTGATAGAGGCGTTGTCGGTAGCCGCTCAGCGCGGCGTTGAGTGTCACGTATTGGCAGATAGTGTAGGTAGCTTTAGTTTTATTAATAGTAGTGCCCATCGTAAATTAGAAAAAGCCGGTGTGTTTGTCCATCAGTCGCTGCCAGTAGGTCTATTAAAGACACTATTTAAGCGCTCTGATTTACGTAATCACCGTAAGATGGTGGTCATTGACGAATATATTGGCTATATCGGTAGCTTTAATTTGGTTGATCCGAGGTTTTTTAAGCAAAATAAAAATGTCGGACAGTGGATTGATGTGGCGATTAGAACCACCAGCCAGCACTCTATTAGTATCAATACCGCCATGGCCAAAGTTATTGTTACTGATATCGGCGCCGAAAACAACGAAAACCTAGATGCGCTCAATCAGCGAGTCAATAACTATACGCGAAAGCTCTATGTGATGGATCCGACCATCAACGATCTGAATAGTCGAGTAAAAGTATTGAACGATCACATTGATTATCACGAGCAGCCAGATATCGGTAGCACTTCAATTGTGATACCAAAGATGCCTGTCGTAGACAAGGTGATGGCACAGCTCATACCGTCAGCACCGCAGCTGACAGCGCATGTGATTTACAATACGTTAGTGACTGTGATTCACCGTGCCAATAAGCGTATTCGTATTACCACCCCATACTTTGTACCCGATGAGTCGCTATCAGGTGCACTGACGATAGCGGCAAAGCGCGGCGTTGAGGTGACGATTATTGTTCCTGAAAAAGTCGATTCGTTTTTGGTGCAGCATGCTTCACAAGCTTATTATCAAGAGCTACTCGATGCTGGCGTGACCATTGCGCTATTTCGAGGGGGGTTGCTACATGCAAAAACCGTGGTTATCGATGACGACTATTGTCTGTTTGGTACGGTCAATATTGATATGCGCAGTTTTTATTTAAATATGGAAGTCAGCTTGGCGATTTATACGCCAGAGATGGTCGCTCAAGTGGCTGACTGTCAAGAAATATATTTACAAAGTTGCCGTATTTTGGGCAATGAAGAGTGGCAGCAGCGCCATGGATCAAAACGCTTATTTGATAATGTTGTACGCTTGTTTAGTCCTTTATTGTAGCACGCTCAATTTTAGGTTAAGGTAACCTGTCCGTGTTTTTTATGCTCATATTTTTAATCATTATCATTGTCTCTATAATCAACTTATCTAAAAAAGGACACGCCTGTCTATGTCTGCCTCGCCCTTAACACCACTTGACTATATTGCAGAAGGCTACTGGCAAGATTTTTTAGCTAGGCGTCCTATCGCAGGTGGTATCGCATATGAGACAGAGCTACATAATTGTGCGCTAGATGAGTCGCTTGAGAGTTTACAGCGTATTGATACACTATTGTCTCAGGTGCGCCGTGACATGATGAAAGGCGGTATATGGGACGAGGCGACGTTACTGGTCGATGAGCACTATCGCAACTTTATGGTGTTTTTGGCGTTTTATGCAGGTCGCGTATTGGCACAGCAGTGGCAAAATAAGCCCCATTGGTATGGGCAGTTTGAGCTACGCAAACGCTATCCTGAGCTGTCATTGATTACCGATGACTTTTATCAGCATATGGCCGTTGGCTATGGTGATAATAATGCGGCTACTGATGCGCTGCCTTTATTTTTTCCTTTAGAGCCAATAGGGCTGCGTCTATTTGGCAATATTGATCGGCCATTTGAAGCGGTACAAGGGGGACAGGCGGAGAGTGGACTATACCAAGCAGTCAGCGCAAGATTGCCAGATTTATCGGATCAAGCGAGTAATACAGATACACTTAGTTATTTAAAGACTGAGTCAGCAACGCATAATACGACCCAAAGCATACACTCAACGATAGATTCGAGTACGACTATCAGTACAAGTCAACCTGCTAGTCATTATGAGGCATCAGAGGACGTACCGGTAAATAATGAATTGGCTGATGTTAATATAGTATCAGCCAATATCGAGCGCCCTTCTGCTGCAACTACTGTATCTAAACCATTAGTGAGTACCGCGCCGCGCCAACCAGAGCTTCAAGCAAAACCTGAGCTGACGAAGACAGAGTCGCCAGCCACCAAGCCTATGGCGCCTGTAAAAACCCCACCGACACCAGAAATGTTTACGCAGCTGCTCATAGAGTTAGACGAGATTGAGGTGCCGCAAACAGCAGGCGTGACTGAATATCAGCAAGCTTGCAAAGTCCTCGATCAGTTTGAGCAGCACATTGCCAAGCAGGACAAACCGCGTGGCCAAGTTGTGTTTTCAGACAATCATAGAGCAGCAAAAAATAAAGCATTGCTAGCATTACAGGCGGCTGCAGAAGCGGGTAATACGGCTGCCATGCTACGCTTAGCGATGTATGAGCTGCTTGGCGAAGGACTCACGGCAGATGATGAGGAAGCTAAAAAATCTGGCGTGGAATGGGTGAAGCAAGCCGCTAGCAAAAACGACAGCCGTGCCCAGCGTTTACTTAGCAAGCTGTACTATCAAGGGGTAGGCATGCCGCAAGATATTGATAGTGGTAAATACTGGCTAGAGCAAGCGGCAGATAATGGTCATATAGAGGCGGCAAACCTTGTGTCTCAATGGGAGCAAGCGCAAGCGCTGATCACGACGCAAAAACAAGAGCAGCACAGTATCAAGCGCTATCAGTTACTGTTTGGTGCAGTGATCGTGGTTGCGGTACTGATACTGATTATCGTCTAGGCGCTATTGACTCAGTAAACTTTTAAAAGTTTATGGTTACGCGCTGATTTCAGGTAGAATTGGCGCGTTTTTATATTTACCTTTCTGCTGTTTGATTCATTACTAATCTGGGCTACTCCATGCCATCATCTCATACTCCATCTGACACCTCTTCCCATTCGACTGACACTAGGTTGTCAGGTCATAATTTATTGACTGATCGTGCGGTGTATCAGACGCCATTTTATTATCAATTTCTGATCGGTGTGTTAAAACCGCTATATCGCCTGCAAGTATGGCGGCGCTCTCACAAACGTGACAATTATCAGCAAGAAGTGGCGCAGCGTTTTGGCAAGCAATATCCACCGCGTCCAGCGATTACTGGTCACAGTAATAAAGGTGTGATTTGGTGTCATGCGGTATCGTTGGGTGAGACCAATACGGTTGCACCTTTATTAGACGCATTACTGGCTAGTGGCTATCAGATATGGTTGACCAACACCACGCAGACAGGTTTTGCTCGCGGTGCCAGTCGGTTTGCAGATGCAATCGCTCAAAACCGCATGAGCCACAGTTATGTCCCTGTTGATACTCCTGCCGTGATTGAGACATTTTTGACGCACGTACAGCCTATCGCCGCGCTGTTTGTCGAAACTGAACTATGGGCGAATATCTTGACCAAGCTTGCTGAGCATCAGATACCAAGTATCTTAGTCAATGGTCGTCTCTCGGCGTCTTCTTTTAAAAGTTATCAAAAAATCGGTGCGGTGAGTACCAGCATGATGAAAAACCTTGCGCTCATCATTGCGCAAGACAGCGATTCTGCCAAACGCTTTCGTCAATTAGGGGCGGATAGCGCACAGATCCGCGTAGCAGGGTCGCTAAAGTGGGTCATCAATACGCCTAAATTTGATGTGGAAGCTATCGATTCCGATAATTTAGCTGTTGATGCAAAAGACTCAGGTGCGCAGCTGGCAAAAGCGTTTGCGATAGCAGGCCGACCAGTTTGGGTGGCAGCAAGCACTCATAATGGTGAAGAAGAGACGGCGCTATCGCTACATCAGCAGATCTTGTCGCAGACAGCACTAGCCAATACGTTACTGATCATCGTGCCTAGGCATCCTGAGCGTTTTGATGAAGTTGCAGCATTGATCGAAAAGACTGGTCTAACAATGGCACGGCGCAGTCTTGATGAGGCCATCAATGGAGACACGCAAGTCTATCTGGCGGACAGCATGGGTGAGATGATGACTTGGTATACACTGGCAAATGTCGCATTGGTTGGAGGGTCGCTAGTAGACATAGGCGGACACAATCCCGTTGAACCTGCGAGCGTGGCAACGCCTATTATCATGGGTCGTTACACCCAATCGTGCCAAAGTGTGGTCGATAAACTGGCCGAGGTGGGCGCTTTATATCAACCAAACAATGAGTTTTATCGTCCAATGACGATAGATGGCTCAAATGAGTGCGCTAAAAGTACAGTAAATCATCAGTACGGTACTGATAGCGCTGATGACATCGCACTTATTTATCAGCAGCTAGAGGTGTGGTTAAGTGATTTACCATTAGCGACGCAGGCAGGACAGGCGGGTGAGACAATAACCGTACAACAGCAAGCAGTGTTGACTCGTCAACTGGCTATGATTGAGGATGTTATTGAACGGTATTATCCTAAAAAGTTAGACCAAGAGATATTATGAATTGTATATTACTGCCCGTTGAAAATTTCTCCACAAGTAAAGCGCAAATCAATGATGTGGTGCAAGTCGATCATGTCAATAACATACTGGGCGCAAAAGTCGGTGACACGCTCAAAATTGGGCAGCTAGATGGCAATCTTGGTACGGCTGTCATTGAGGACATTGCTGCTGATAGTATTCAGTTATACGATGTTCAGCTCGGTATTACCCCGCCAGCCAAACTGGACCTGACAGTGGTTTTAGCCTTACCTCGTCCCAAAGTATTGCGGCGTTTGATCATGGATATGACGGCGCTTGGCGTATGCGATATTGTGCTTGTTAACAGCTATCGCACGCAAAAAAGCTATTGGCAAAGTCCGCTGCTTGAGCGTCTTGATGAGTTTGTATTAGAAGGCTTGCAACAAGGGGTTGATACGATTGCACCTCGTATTACGCTACAAAAACGTTTTAAGCCATTTGTCGAGGATACGCTTACCAGTTTGGTGAGTAATCAAGCCATCGTTGCACACCCTTATGCTGAGCAGTCATTTTCTGAATTTCGACAATTAGATACAACATTAGAATTGCCCAGTTTGGTCTGCATCGGTGCTGAAGGCGGTTGGATCGATTATGAGATAGCGCTACTCGCCGCACACGGGTGCACGCCAGTACATATAGGGCCGCGTATATTGCGTACAGAAGCGGCGGTCAATGTTATGTTAGGGCAATGGCTGCTCTAAATTGGTGTGGTATTCGTTAATATATTTGCCATTCCCAAGAGTGCAGGAGTACAAAAACACAAGAGCCGTTTTGGGTACAACTTAGCTTTAGAAAATGACTAGGGCGTGTTGAACATTCGCAAATAGGCACTGCTGATCGCTAAAATTGTTCCAGATAAGGCACAAAGCGACGATAATGCAGATGCCTTAGCGAGATTTGTAA
>NZ_DDNS01000022.1:88860-89812 GCF_002341255.1 Psychrobacter sp. UBA2514 | reverse complement strand
AAAAAAAGCCACCCTAGATAGGATGGCTTTTTTATGACTAATTCATAATCTCATTACTGAGACTTAAGTCTTAGTTCAATACGTTAGCAACAACACCAGCGCCTACAGTACGGCCACCTTCACGAATAGCGAAGCGTAGACCTTTGTCCATAGCGATTGGGTGGATAAGCTCTACGCCCATCTCAACGTTATCACCAGGCATGACCATTTCAGTACCGTCTTGTAATTGGATTGCGCCAGTTACGTCAGTGGTACGGAAGTAGAACTGTGGACGATAGCCGTTTAGGAATGGTGTGTGACGTCCACCCTCTTCTTTTGACAGTACGTATACTTCGGCGTCAAATTTGGTGTGAGGCGTGATTGAACCTGGCTTCGCTAGTACTTGGCCACGTTGTACGTCTTCACGCTTAGTACCACGTAGTAGTACGCCACAGTTTTCGCCAGCACGACCTTCGTCAAGCAGTTTACGGAACATCTCTACACCTGTACAGGTGGTTTTTTGAGTGTCACGGATACCAACGATTTCGATTTCGTCACCAACTTTTACGACACCAGATTCAACACGGCCAGTTACTACGGTACCACGACCTGAGATTGAGAATACGTCTTCGATTGGCATTAGGAATGCTTTGTCAACGTCACGCTCTGGCTCTGGGATGTAGGTGTCTAGTACGTTTAGTAGTTCTACAACGGCTGGTTGGCCGTATTTTTCTTGTGAGCCTTTTAGGGCTTCAGTAGCAGAACCGTGGATGATTGGGGTGTCATCACCTGGGAAGTCATAGTCGTTCAATAGTTCACGAACTTCCATTTCTACTAGTTCTAGTAGTTCTTCGTCATCTACCATGTCACATTTGTTCATGAATACGATGATGTATGGTACGCCAACCTGACGTGATAGCAAGATGTGCTCACGAGTCTGTGGCATTGGGCCGTCAGTTGCTGATACAACTAA
>NZ_DDNS01000022.1:69127-88674 GCF_002341255.1 Psychrobacter sp. UBA2514 | reverse complement strand
GCGTGACCTGGGCAGTCTACGTGTGCGTAGTGACGTGTGTCTGTGTCATATTCTACGTGTGAGGTGTTGATGGTGATACCACGTGCTTTTTCTTCTGGTGCTGAGTCAATAGACGCGTAGTCTTTTGCTTCGCCACCAGAGGTGATTGCAGCTACGGTTGCGATTGCAGCGGTAAGGGTGGTTTTACCATGGTCAACGTGTCCGATGGTACCGACGTTGACGTGTGGCTTGCTACGTTCAAACTTGGCCTTTGCCATGGGTATTTCCTCTTTTTTTTGGTTCCAAGGCTTAATTCATATAAATATGACAATTAAGAAAATCTTGGTCACCTTAAGATAATTGTTAAAAGGTTACACATACTAATGTGCAGATATTATAAGAAAATTGCGACCAATAACAAGTCTTTTAACAAGTTATTGGCCGATTCTTTAGTGACAATACACAGAGATACTCTATATTGTCACCTTTAGTAAGTTTTATTTACTCGTCATCATCTTTAGAGTTGTACTTAGAGATGATTTCAGCAGCAACTGATTTTGGAATTTCAACGTACTTTTGGAATTCCATTGAGTAAGTTGCACGGCCTTGTGACATAGAGCGCATTTGAGTGGCATAACCAAACATTTCCGCTAATGGTACTTCAGCACGAATCTGTTTAGTGCCACCAGGTAGGTCTTCCATACCCTGTACCAAACCACGACGACGGTTAAGATCACCCATGATGTCGCCCATGTAGTCTTCAGGTGTTTCAACTTCTACTTTCATCACTGGCTCAAGTAGCGCTGGATCAGCTGCTAAGAAACCTTTTTTGAAGGCCATAGAACCTGCCATCTTAAATGACAATTCATCAGAGTCAACGTCATGATAAGAACCATCATACAAAGTCGCTTTTACGCCAACAACTGGGTAGCCTGCAAGTACGCCGTTTTTCATGCGCTCTTGGATACCTTTATCAACAGCACCGTGGAATTCTTTTGGTACCACACCGCCAACAACTTCTTCAGCGAATTCATATTCAGTGTCGCCAGCTGGATCAAGTGGTTCAAGACGTAACCATACGTGACCAAACTTACCACGACCACCTGTTTGACGTACGAATTTGCCTTCTTGTTCAACAGTGTTACGAATCGTCTCACGATAAGCAACCTGAGGTGCACCGATGTTTGCTTCAACGTTGAATTCACGCTTCATACGGTCAACAAGAATCTCTAGATGCAGCTCACCCATACCACTGATAATCGTCTGACCAGATTCTTCGTCAGTGTGTACACGGAACGATGGATCTTCTTTTGCCAAACGGCCAAGCGCGATTGACATTTTTTCTTGGTCAGCTTTGGTCTTTGGCTCAACCGCTAGAGAGATAACTGGTTCTGGGAATTCCATACGCTCAAGCGTGATCACGTTGTCTTCGTCACATAGCGTATCACCAGTCGTTACATCTTTCATGCCGACTAGGGCTGCGATATCACCTGTACGAATCTCTGCAAGCTCTTCTTGAGAGTTTGCCATCATCTGTACAATACGGCCAACACGCTCACGCTTCATTTTAACTGGGTTATAAACACTGCTACCCTGCTTCATGACACCAGAATAAACACGTACGAAGGTTAAGTTACCAACGAACTTGTCGTTCATGATTTTGAACGCTAGTGCTGAGAAAGGTGCTTCATCTGATGCTTCACGGCTGCCTTCGCTTTCGTCTTTGTCATCAAGAATACCTTTAATAGCAGGTACGTCAATTGGTGCTGGTAGATACTGGATAACCGCATCTAGCATCTTTTGTACGCCTTTGTTTTTAAAGGCAGTACCACAAAGAAGTGGGATGATTTCGTTATCAATAGTCAACTGACGAATAGCACTGTGGATCTGCTCTTCAGTCAATTCACCGTTTTCTAGATATTCGTTCATCAACTCTTCATTGGCTTCAGCAGCACTTTCTACAAGGTACTCGCGATACTCGTCCGCTTTGTCTTGTAGTTCAGTTGGGATATCACGCTCATCATACTGCATACCTTGAGACGCTTCGTCCCAATAGATAGCTTTCATAGTCACTAGATCAACAACGCCTTCGAAGTCATCTTCTTTGCCAATTGGAATAACCAATGGTACTGGCTTACCGCCAAGACGGGTTTTGATCTGTTCGATAACACGATAGAAATCAGCACCAACACGGTCCATTTTGTTTACAAATGCAAGACGTGGTACTTTGTATTTGTTCGCTTGACGCCATACGGTCTCAGACTGTGGCTGAACGCCGCCTACTGCACAGTAAACCATGCAAGCGCCATCAAGTACGCGCATAGAACGTTCAACTTCGATCGTGAAGTCAACGTGACCTGGGGTATCGATGATGTTGATACGGTGTTCGTCAAACTGTTTAGCCATACCTGACCAAAAACAAGTTGTTGCTGCTGAGGTAATAGTAATACCACGCTCTTGTTCTTGCTCCATCCAGTCCATAGTGGCTGCGCCATCATGTACTTCGCCAATTTTGTGGCTAACACCGGTATAGAATAAAACACGCTCAGTAGTGGTCGTTTTACCAGCATCGATGTGCGCTGAAATACCAATATTGCGATAGCGTTTTAGGGGAGTTTTACGAGCCATAGTGTTTTCCTAGGAAAAGTCGTGTATATAATAATGTATTGTGTCTCTACCTCATACTCTATGACAAAGCGTTCAGCTTCGTAATATTACTTACTGATTATTGAGCCTAATACGGACAAAAAAAGAGCAAATACTAAGAATAGTGTGGCATCAAATTTGGGATGTTCTCTAATGAAAGGATGAAAGTCATACTTGTTAAGAGAGACATCTTGATAGATGTCCGCCACCCCAGTCATTAATAAATAACATTTATATATGACCGAATGATGATGGCGGCAATCAATAGAATAAACAACAATGTAAGATTAATGAGTATGAGCTATTAATCTCAAGCTACTGTTAAAAAGTAGCTTAGAAACGGTAATGAGAGAATGCTTTGTTAGCATCTGCCATGCGGTGAACTTCGTCACGCTTTTTCATAGCAGCGCCTTTGCCATCAGCAGCATCATTCAATTCACCAGCTAAACGCAAAGCCATTGATTTTTCAGAACGCTTAGCAGCAGCTTCAGCTAACCAACGCATAGCCAAGGCAGTACGACGGGAGGGGCGTACTTCCATTGGTACTTGATAGGTTGCACCGCCAACGCGGCGAGCTTTTACTTCTACCATTGGGCGTACATTTTCAAGCACTTCTTCGAAGAAAGATACTGGATCTTCAACTTTACGCTTCTCACTTACTGTCTCAAGTGCACCGTAAACGATACGCTCAGCAGTAGATTTTTTACCATCACTCATTACATGGTTGATGAATTTTGCAACAGTTTGGCTACCAAACTTAGGATCCGGTAGGATCTCACGGGCAGCAACGACGCGACGTCTTGGCATAATAAATTTCCTTATCTTCAGGAGTGTCTAACATTCACAACATCGACTACTCATCATTAGGGTATAGCAGCGAGTTATCAGTTAGCCTTACTGCATGGTGGTATGTTTTAAGAGCAAATCACTTATATAAAAGTAATATGACTACTGACACCAAACCCATGCACAGTTATTGGGTAGTACAAAAAGCTTTGTTAATAACGTTTAGTTATTAAACTTTAGGCTTCTTAGCACCGTACTTAGAGCGACCTTGCTTACGGTCTTTAACGCCTGCACAATCTAATGCACCGCGAACAGTGTGATAACGTACACCTGGTAGATCTTTCACACGACCACCACGGATTAGAACAACACTGTGCTCTTGTAGGTTATGACCTTCGCCGCCGATATAGCTTGATACTTCATAGCCTGAAGTCAAACGTACACGACATACTTTACGCATGGCAGAGTTAGGTTTTTTTGGCGTGGTAGTATATACACGAGTACATACACCGCGACGCTGTGGGCACGCTTCCAACGCAGGAACTTTTGACTTTTCCTTGATGGTTTTGCGACCTTTACGAATCAATTGGTTAGTTGTTGCCATAAGGCATCCTTCTCCCGTTTGGTATAAAACAAAAAAATGGGCCAATGCACCATCTATCTGACAATAATTGCAGATTTCTGGGCACCCATTTTTAGGACAGTGTATTATAAAGAGTTGTTGCTGCTATTTCAACCACTTATGAATGGTTTCGCTTTACAACATTTGATAGATATGCATTCATCCTCGCATTATATCACTTTATCGTTTTTTCGCCGAAAAACAGCGTCATAAATAAAGTAAACAAGGCAACCTCAAGCATCATTAAGAAAAAATATTCGAATATAAATGCTACTTGATAGTAACTAAGTGGTGGTATTTATCCTGATTTCAAGTCACCCTACTCAACCGAACCAAAATAAATACCATTTTGCTTATTAATATACAACCTAACTAGCAAATAATATGTCTATTACTTGGCTTTTTTATCAGACGTTTGCTTGTCTGAGTCTTTTTTGCTACTGGTTTCTTCTGTATCGCTATTTTCTTCTGTCTTTTCTGTGTCTTTCTGCGCATCGTTATTACTGGCTTTTTTTACTTCAGCCTCGCTACTACTGTCATCAGTAATGGCACGATTGGCAAGTTTTGCCTCTGGCGCAAAAGTCGCTTTAGCAACGCCAATCACTTCATCAATCAACTGACTGTTATAATGTACGCCGATGGCTACTGCTGTAACGGGAATAAAACGGCGAACCCATAATAGGTTTATTTTGTCCAAATCAATTCCTACTTGTCTAGCAATACTGTCTATTTGCTCAGCATAGTAGTTTACGTTTTGATTTTTTAGACCCAAGTTCTTCAGCTCGCTATGCAACCCGTGGCTCTGAGCATTATCCAGCAAACCTTTACCGATACCCATACCTGCTAGCAATGCTTGTTTTTCTTGCATTTTGCTTAGATCGGCACTTGAGAGCAATTCGTATGCCATTTTCACACCTTGTTTACCTGTGAGCGGCTTATTGTATATAGCTGCAATTTGGTAGACAGTACGTAGAGATACCAATAATAGCCATAAGGTATCAGCAAGTAGACCTGGCAGCCCTGCTAGACCCGTAAGGCCGCCCATTGCTGCAAGTGCACGATTTTGGTTAGCGATGTCAGTTGCAAGTGCATAACGCTCTTCATCATCTAAAGTAGCAATATTGGCAAAGCGATGCTCGTTCGGTAAGTCTAATTGACTCCAGTTTGATGCAAGTTTCGCAACTTGAGCAAACGCGCTATCTACTGTCGATTGAAAAAAGCTGTTTGGTACGACTTTTTTGGCATATTTGCCATAAGTAGCAAAACGTGGACCTAATAATTGCTGCGTAGCCTTTAAGGTTTGCTCACGAAATAAGTCTTGTTGATAATCCTCATCGCCTAAATCTACCGCTTTATATTGGCGCGGTTTGCCTGTTTTGGCATTCATGCTATCAATCATGGAGCCCACGCGCTCTAGGTTGTTGCGTGTGAAAGAGCCAATAGTATTGATACTTTTTGAAAGAGTGCTAGGCTTTGCCATTGTGATGTCCTTAATATGATGAATAATAATGTGATGAATAATTTTTTTAGTAATAGTGATATGAATGTGTTTAATCTTCAAGCTGTCAGTGTAATAAGTCAAGGCCGTTCCTGTCAGTGCGAACAATGTTATCGCAATCACAAATTTTGTATCTAAAAGTACAACTTAATTTTTGTCCGACTTAACCATAGCCTTTAGCTTACCCACATTGTTTTTCATAAACAATAAAGCGATTGCTCAAACAACAAGGTTTCATAGCCACTCAATTTCTCATTACCTTGTAGCGATAGAGGCTATTTCGCCATTATTTTACACTTGTCCAAAGATTTTCACTGCTTGATACGTTATCATGTGCCGTAAGTGAGAGCATAATTGTACACTGAAATGACATTGTCTTTAATAGGCTGTAATTATCTTAATTCATGCTATCGTTATCTACATAGGCTGTTTTTTCATTATAATGCTCAAATTCATTCATCGTTAAACATTACATATAGATTTACAACGATTATTGCAACCAATTGCTAGCAAGTCGTTACTCATAAGGAATAGCATATGCGCCGCGTCGTCATCACTGGAGCAGGGATTGTCTCTTGTATCGGACATGATCTAGACACTGTCACTACCGCTCTTAAAGAAGGGGAATCTGGTATCACATATAATGATTCTTACGCTGAGCACGAGTTTAAATCACACGTGAGCGGTAGTATCAATCAATCAGAACTGGATACTAGTGGTATCGATCGTAAACTCAAACGCTTTTTTAGTGATGCCAGTCTGTACGCTTATGTCAGTGCACTAAACGCCATTGAACATTCAGGACTGTCACTTGACACCATTAATAACAATCCACGTGTGGGTGTGGTCGCAAGCTCAGGCGGTGCGTCAACAGAAAACATCGTGAACGCTGTGGATGCCATGCGTGAAAAAGGTCTACGCGGTGTCGGTGCGATGGCTGTACCTAAAACCATGGGCAGCTCAGTATCAGCAGCCCTAGCCACTGGTCTAAAAATCCAAGGTGTCTCCTACTCGCTTTCCTCTGCTTGCGCGACCTCGACTCATTGTATCGGTCATGCCGCTGAGCTTATCCAACTGGGTAAAGCTGATGTAATATTGGCTGGTGGTAGTGAAGCTGAGCATTGGACACAGTCTTGTATGTTTGATGCGATGGGTGCAGTGAGTACTCAATATAACGACACACCAACACTCGCCTCAAGAGCTTATGATAAAGATCGCGACGGGTTTGTGATTGCTGCTGGTGGCGCGATGGTTGTGGTAGAAAGTTTAGAGCATGCTCAAGCACGTGGCGCCAATATCTTGGCTGAAATCGTGGGTTACGGTGCTACCTCTGATGGTGCCGAGATGGTTGCGCCAAGTGGCGAAGGCGCTGTACGCTGTATGCAACAAGCCTTAGCTGAAGCTGGCTTAAAAAGCGTAGATTATATCAATAGCCACGGCACCAGCACACCGCTGGGCGATATCACAGAACTCAAAGCGATTGCCAAAGTTTTTGATAATGATGTCAGTAAAGTACCTGCTATCAGCTCAACCAAATCCATGACAGGTCATAGCTTAGGCGCTGTTGGTGCGCAAGAGCTGATTTACTGCCTACTTATGCTACAAGACGGCTTTATTGCCCCAAGTATCAACGTTGACAACCTAGATCCTGCAGCTGAAGGTTTCGATATCGTCACTCAAATGCGCGAATCAAACCTTGAAACCTTGATGAGCAATAGCTTCGGCTTTGGTGGTACTAACGCCACACTCATCATCAAAAAATTCGACGCTTAAACCATGCTCGCACCAAATCAAACGATAACTAAGCAGACAGATTCTGCGCCATCGCCAGCTAGTAAATCTAGCTGGCGTTTTGGTGATTTGTCAGCGGCTGAATTAATGCCACAGCTAAGACGCCATTTACTTAACCAAGATGATGCAGCAAATTGGCAATTGGCTTGGTTAAATAATGATGGACGACCAGTAATTGGTTTGCTGCCTAAAGTCAGCTGGTCGGTTTATCCAACTGATCAAAAACCTTCTAAAGATTCAGTCAATACTTATAGAGTGGTTAAAAACTGCCGTGATAACTGCTCTACTCATAGCGAAAATACCATGACAGCCTATATGAGTTATCTAGAATGGCAAAATGAGCTTATTGCTTACAGCAAAGCTTATGATACCGATAATAATAGCTCAAATAACGTAAACCCGAAAAGCACAAAACCCTGTTATCATCATGGTCTGATTGGTTTTATCGGTTACGATATCGCTGCTTATGAGTTAAGTCCTGCAGACAGAATCGAATTGGCAAATCAGCCTTGTGCCTCATTAGGGCATTACGATATCTATCTAACACCTGCTGCCAATACTGATACCGGTTGGGAGCTAAAAAGTATTCAAACCAATAGCAGCTCTGATGAAGCTGTCGGCAACAAGTCAAAAGATGAGTTCATAGTTGCTCTGACATCCTACCTAGATGAACTGGATAAAAAGCTGTCCGACAAATATCTCAATCAAGCACAATCTAAGCACACATCACATACTATACCTGTCGTCCTAACGGCACGATGGAGTAAGCGTGATTATCAGCAAGCATTTGATCGTACTCAAGACTATCTACAGCAAGGCGATTGCTATCAAATCAACCTGACGCAAAAGTGGTCGGGCTACTTGCCATATAAAAACGATGCGACTCAACCAACTTCAGCGCTTATCGATTATCTGCCTGCGCTACATCATAATACTAAAGCACCTTTTGCAGGCTATTTAAGCGTTGATGGTGCGAGCGTTGAGCACGTTGATACCTTTAACCACAGTTTTGAGTTATTAAGCTGCTCGCCTGAGCTGTTCTTTACATTTACCAAAAACAAAGTGACTGATAAGCACCATATCCTGACCAAGCCAATCAAAGGCACTATGCCTCGTGGCTCCACTGACAAGCAAGATGAATCGTATAAGCAACAACTGGTCGATAGCGAAAAAGACCGTGCCGAAAATGTCATGATTGTGGATCTACTGCGTAATGATTTGGGTAAATATGCCAAAATCGGTAGCGTAAAAGTACCGCAACTGTTTGCGATTGAGAGCTTTAGTAACGTGCATCATATGGTCAGTACCATCACTGCTGAGCTAAAAACTGACACTCACCCGTTGACTGTACTGTTTGGTAGTCTGCCTGCTGGCTCCATCACAGGCACGCCCAAAAAACGCGCGGTCGAAATCATCGCTGAATTAGAGTCTACACCACGCGGTGCTTATTGCGGCACCATGGGTTATATGAATTTTGATGGCAGTGGTCAATGGAATGTACTCATTCGTACATTGCAAGCTGGTGCTTCATTAACTGATGAATTTAATAAAGAAAAACACATAAATCTATGGGCGGGTGGCGGTATTACGGTCGCGTCTGATTGTAATGCTGAATATCAAGAGTGCTTAGATAAGGTAGGCAATCTACTGGCGGTGTTGGCGAAAAAAGTATAAACGACTGAAATACTATTTTGCGCTGGCCTCTAAAGAAAAAAGCCTGCTTAACATTGCGCTAGCAGGCTTTTTTGGTACTTATCGATAGCATTTACTACACAAGCAGGTAAACCATTAATCAGCCGTCATGCTAGTCTCTGTATGCAGCTCTTTTAGCGTATCAATCAAGCGCTCATGCTGCTCGGCGGTACCAACAGTAATACGCAAATACTCACTAATGCGCGGCTTATCAAAATGGCGAACGATAATCCCTTGATCACGCAATGCACTCGCCACAGCACTTGCATTACCATCTTTTGGACGGGCAAAGATAAAGTTGGCATGCGAGGGCAATACTTTATAGCCTAGCGCCGTCAACTCTTCGGTCAATGACGTACGCAAATCGATAACCTGTTGGCGCGTTTGCTCAAAATAATCCACATCTAGCACACTTGCCGTCGCACCAGCTTGCGCTAGCTTATCCAGTGGATAGCTATTAAAGCTATTTTTCATACGCGTCAATGCTTCAATCAACGAAGCACTACCAAAGGCCATCCCAACACGTAAACCAGCAAGTGACCGTGATTTTGAAAAGGTCTGCGTCACGATAACGTTGTCACACTCATTGATTAAACTGACCGCTGAGACTTGCGAGCCTGTACTGTCTGCATCAGCCTGCGCAAAATCAATGTATGCCTCGTCAATTACAATCACGGCATTAGAATGCTCGCTGGCTAGCTTACGGATATCAGCAAGTGATAGGAGTAAACCTGTTGGCGCATTTGGGTTGGCAATGATGATACCGCTACAAGGCTGGCGATAAGCATCAGGATCAATACTAAAATCGTCTTCTAATGGGATTTTGACAAGATGCACACCAAAAGTCTGTGCATAGACAGGATAAAAGCTGTAGCCAATATCAGGTGATAAAAGCGGACGCTCTTTTAGGAAGAAACTGGCAAATATAAGCGCCAATACTTCATCTGAGCCATTACCGACAAACACTTGGCTGACATCAAGGTCATATGCTTGTGCCAATGCAGCACGCAGGTCATTGGACTCAGGTGCCGGATATAAACGCAGCTCTTGCGCTTGCTGGGTGAGTACTTTAGCGATTGCCTCTCCTACTTTTGGTGAGGGCGGAAATGGGTTTTCATTGGTGTTCAGTTTGCACAAGTTATTATGCTGTGGCTGTTCACCCGGTACATAGGGTGATAAGTTGCGTGCTTTAGACGACCACAGCCTATTATCTATCTTTGTCTCACTCATAAATTATCCTACTAATTAGCCATACAGACTATTAAAAATATCTATCAAAAGTAAAAATGAAGACGCTCAAAATATCTTACTGATAACGATAACGGGCTGAGCGCGCATGGGCTTCTAAGTCCTCTCGCTGCGCTAAAATATCAGCCGTCTCAGCCAATGGCTTGCTGCCGGATTCACTGCAATAAATAATTGATGATTTCTTCTGAAAGTCATAGACACCTAAAGGTGAAGAAAAGCGCGCAGTACCAGAGGTTGGCAATACATGGTTCGGTCCTGCACAGTAATCGCCAATCGCTTCAGGCGTGTGACGACCCATAAAGATAGCACCCGCATGACGAATATCATCTAACAATGCATCAGGGTTATCAACGGATAACTCCAAATGCTCAGGAGCAATACGATTAATCAGTGCCATACCCTCGCTACGATCTTTTACCAAAATAAGTGCACCACGATTTTGCAGCGAGTCACGCGCGATATCTGCTTTTGGCAGCTCAGCGAGTGCTCTTTCTATCTCTAACTCGACTTCTTTTAACTGCGCCTCACTGGTCGTCACAAAGATAGCTTGAGCGATACGGTCGTGCTCTGCTTGCGACAACAAATCCATCGCGAGCCAATCAGCTCGATCTTGCGCTTCACCCTCTGCATATACCAACACTTCTGAGGGGCCTGCAATCATATCAATGCCGACTTGTCCAAATACTGCGCGTTTGGCTGCCGCGACATACTTATTACCCGGCCCTGTGATTTTATCCACCGCTGGAATGGTTTCGGTACCGTAGGCTAAAGCTGCTACCGCCTGTGCGCCGCCAATGGTAAAGACACGGTCAACTTGAGCCAAATGAGCGGCTGCTAATACCAATGGATTAAGCACGCCTTTAGGTGCTGGCACGACCATGATAACTTCAGTAACCCCAGCTACTTTGGCAGGAATAGCATTCATCAATACTGATGATGGATAAGATGCCAAACCACCCGGCACATAAATACCAACGCGATCAAGTGGCGTGACTTTTTGACCTAAGCGATTGCCTAGCTCATCTTCATATTGCCACGTTTCTTGTACTTGGCGCTCATGAAAAGTCTGTACCCGAGTAGCTGCTGTGGTCAATGCCGTTTTTACATTCTCATCCAGATTGGTAAATGCGTCGGCAAGTGCTTCTTTAGACAGCTCTAATTCTTGCATCGTTGTCGCTGGATGCTGATCGAATTGCTGAGTTAATGCCAATACGACGCTATCACCATCCGCACGTACTTGTGCGATGATATCGTCAACGGCATGCAATAATTCAGCATCATTGACGGTTTCAAAGGCAAGCAGTTGTGTCAATTGATTGTCAAAATCGGCATCTTGGGTACTTAACTGGCGCATGACCTAATCCTATATCTGAGCATAAAATACTGCTGAAAATAAACGGCGTGAATATAACTAAAGTATGCTTATTATTCACAAATATGGCGACTTACTGGCTGTCTTCTTGTCTAAATTTTACGGTGATTTTATTTTTTCGCAAGCTAATACAACAAAACCAGTGTAGCACGCTATGACAGACATAGAGCGCTAAACTGGTTTAAAAATTCGTATCACCATGCTTTATATTACCAATGATTGACACCGGTTTACTAGGCATTGGCAATACTGTTTTTAAAGCTATCTAAAATGGGTTCTAGTAACGCAAATTTGCGCTTATAGCTGACTTGATTGACGATAAGACGTGATGACACATCACAAATATGATCGCGCGCTTCAAGTCCATTCGCGCGTAGGGTATTACCCGTATCAACCACATCGACAATCAAATCGCCCAAGCCCACCAATGGTGCCAGCTCCATTGAACCGTAAAGCTTGATAACATCAACTTGCTGACCTTGGCTCGCAAAATAAGCGCGCGCTACATTGACATATTTGGTCGCGATACGCAGACGACGATTGGGCAGTGGTGCGTCTTTTACGCCAGCGGTCATCAATTTGCACTGAGCGATTTTTAAATCAAGCAGTTCATACACGTGGTTCGCGCCATGCTCAAGCAGCACATCTTTACCTGCTACACCAAAATCAGCCGCACCGTGCTCGACATAGGTTGGTACGTCGCTTGCACGCAAAATTAATACACGTACATTTGGGTTTGAGGTTGGAAAAATAAGTTTGCGCGAGGCTTCAGGGTCTTCTAAAAGATCAACACCCGCTGCACGTAGCAGTGGCATCGTCTCTTCTAAAATACGGCCTTTTGATAACGCCAACGTTAGACCTGAAAACGCATCGTTTACTTCGTTTAGTAGACCATCGGCTGGTGCAGGTTTGCTTGTCTCAGTCATAATGACATCGTGTCCATATGCAGTTAGTTTCCCCATTCAAGGGAAGTTTTAATGTATAACGTAATTCATGTATAAACTACGGTTGACCTATCAGTATTAGCCGTTGGTATTGACACGCTGGATATTCACACCAAGGCTACGCAGCTTGTCTTCGACATGCTCATAACCACGGTCAATATGATAAATGCGGTCAACCAAGCTCTCGCCTTCTGCCGTTGCAGCCGCCATCACCAGTGACATAGAAGCGCGTAAATCTGTTGCCATAACTGGTGCCGCCGTAAAGTTCTCGACACCTCTGATCACCGCAGTATGTCCATCCACTTGGATAGATGCACCCAAGCGGTTTAGTTCAGGTACGTGCATATAGCGGTTTTCAAAGATGTTTTCGATAATGGTACTGGTCCCATCAGCCAGACAGCAAATCGCCATCAACTGAGCTTGCATGTCTGTTGGAAAACCTGGATGTGGCTGAGTCCGAATATCCACTGGCTTTGGACGACCTTTCATCTGCGCGCGAATCCAGTCATCACCTGTGGTGATCACTGCACCCATCGCTTCAAACTTCTCAAGCACTGGGTACAATAAAGAGGCTGTAGTTTTTTTGGTCAACACATCCCCTTGAGTCATCAAGGCACCAGCAAGATATGAGCCTGTCTCAATACGATCCGGTACCACTGAATACTCACAACCGTGTAGACGTTCGACCCCTTCAATGGTCATCGTCGAAGTACCGATGCCGCTGATTTTGGCGCCCATCGCAACCAGCATATTGGCTAAATCGACTACTTCTGGCTCTAATGCACAGTTAGCCAAAACGGTCGTGCCTTTAGCTAATGCCGCTGCCATGATGACGTTTTCCGTACCGCCAACTGTCACCATATCAAATGAGAAGTGGCAACCAATCAGCTTACCACCTTTAGGCGCTTGCGCTTTCACGTAACCGTTCTCTACGCTGATTACCGCACCCATCGCTTCAAACGCTTTTAGATGCTGATCAACAGGACGTGAACCAATCGCACAGCCACCTGGTAACGACACTTCAGCTTCGCCAAAACGCGCCAGTAATGGACCTAATACCAAAATTGACGCGCGCATGGTTTTTACCAAATCATACGGCGCATAAAAGTTATCAATAGTTTTGGTATCACAAGTGACCGTATCGCCCTGCTTTTGGATATCAATCCCCATGCCACTGATCAATTCAATCAATGTTCGTACGTCTTTTAATGACGGCACATTATGCAATGTCGTTGGCGTCTCAGCCAATATCATCGCAGCAAGCAATGGCAAGGCGGCATTTTTGGCGCCTGAAATAGTAACTTCCCCTGCGATACGACTACTACCAGTGATTAAAAATTGATCCATAAAGGTGACAACCTAGCGATGAGTATAGAAAATGGTGAAAACGAGCAGTAAAGAATCCTTATGTCTGTTAAACGAACTCTTCGATTGCCAGTTAGATAGATAGCTATATAATTAGCCTTTTGATTGAGCGTCCCACTCAGCAGGCGTTAGCGCTTGAATATTGAGGGCGTGAATATCGCCACTCGCAATCTTATCATTAACCAGCGCATAAATGGCTTGCTGACGTTGAACGGCGCGTTTGCCTTCAAAGCTTGCATCAACCACGCGCACGTCAAATTTATTGCCTTGATTGGCAGCTTGGATAAAAGCGTCTGGGAAGTGAGTCTGTAAAAATGCGATCAAATCGTCAGCGTTCATGCTCATAAAATAGTCTGCCTTAACGTTTAGAATAGGGTATAGATTTAAAGTGATGACATTATAACAAGAGTTTGCCTATCTTACAGTACTGTCTTGCTCAAGTGTATTTGAGGACTGAAACCGTATCGAAAAATAAGTAGTCAAAAGCCCGTGATATAAATAACAACAAGCTATTTGAGCATTGTGTCTAGATACGTCACTACTTGCGCACGCACATCATTGACCCAGCGTAGCGGTGGTGCCATTGCTCCAATGATAGTTGCGTGACTCGCGCCTTCGATCTCACCCGTCTGCACCGTTACCCCTGCCTCTTTCAATGCTTGCGTCATTTTGAGTGCATTGGTTGGATGCACCACTTTATCTTTTTCTGCGGTTAATAACAAATATGGTGGCTGTGCCCCTTTGATCTGACGGTCAGGCATGACTTGATCAGGTGTGGCATCCGAGGGAAAAGCTGACGCACTACTAAACTTACGGAAGTCATAACTGTAAGGCCCTGCAATACCGATAACCGTCGCAATGTCTGTCGGCTTAATACCATAGGGCGCTAAAAAGTCTTCGTTGGCGACGGCTGCGACTGCATTAAACGCGCCAGCAGAGTGGCCCATGACAGCAACACGTGACGGATCAGCATGCAAACTGGTCGCATTCTCGATACTCCAAGCAATCGCTTGGGCCGTATCATTGACATAATCAGGGTAGACATGCTCGGGCACCTTACGATAATTAATCACTGCGGTGACATAACCTGCCTGCGCTAAGCTTTGACCGACAAAGGCATATTGATCTTTATTACCACTCTCCCAAGAACCGCCATGCACGAATACCACCATAGGGTAGTCATTATTGATAGCGCTTTGGGCTTTCATTGCCTGTGCCAAGGGCTTTGGATAGTAAATATCTAAATCTTGCAAAGGCTCATCACCGTATAAGATATCTTTACTTACCCCTACACCGCCACTAGAAGTAATGCCATTGACAAAGCCTAGCGGTGATAATGCCTGTGCACTTTGGGTGGCAAGCGCGATGCTGCCTAGCGCCAATGCTGCCGCTCCTACAACCCTTAGTCTGCGCGGGTGTTTACCAAAAGAATTATGATCAAAGTTCTTGCAGTTGTTCGCACCTGTCTTTTGTTTTATGTGATTTACCGAATCCTGCATTGCCAATACCTTGTTACAGTTATGGATCTTAAGATATGCATCTTATAGTTATGAATCATGCCTAACATCGTGAGCGCTCTATGGTCTCATTAGAACCTCTGATTCTGTGACGTTTCACTATTGATATAGTACTCACTGGCTGAGGATTTCTCGTGCTTTTACTGTTATATCTATTTAGGCTTATTGTGATTAATATCAAAAAAAGCTACTAGCATCCTATGATGTGACGGGTATCACATATAGCGAAGTAGCTATTATACAAGCTCTTATTTATCGTCAATCATTGCTTGGTAGACTCAGCTTGGCAAACTCAGTAGTTTTACTGATTTTGATAAAGATCGATATATGGGCTTGATGATGGTTGCGCCGTAGTAGCCTCTTCTTCCGTTATTACTATCGGCGTTGCGGTACTGACAGCAGTACCTTGGACAGCTGGTGCGACTGCCGGATTGGCTAAGTTATTCTCGTACATAATATCATCATCGTTTATCTTTACACCTCTATCATCGACAACGGTCGTCAGCAGTACCAGCTCGGTCACCCCAACAGTGCTGTTCGCAACATCAATTAAGTTACTTTGTTGGGTGGGTGTCATGCGGCCCATAATATAGACCACGCCATTGTTGGTGACTGCTTTGATTTGTGAGGTTTTGACGCCATCGCTGGCGGCTATTTTTGCCAGTAGTTTTGAAGTGATATAACCATCATGAACCGTTGAGCTATAGCCTTTTGAAGCACTTACTTCCATCTCGTTGTAGACACGGCGTACATCTGGCATGGAGCTGACGACCTTTTCTACTTCTGCTTTGAGCGCTTCAGACGGTACTTCCCCTGTGAGCAGCACTTCGCTATTGAAGCTATCGATACCCATACGGCTAGTCTGCTGCAAGTCTTCTTTTAACCCATAGACATTGATTTTGGCAGTATGCTCGATACTACGATCTAGTAGACGCTGTGGAATGGTGCGCTCAGTCATTGGCACACCGTAAGTTCCTTCTGTACTGTTGGTCAGATAGTTGGTGGCACAGCCTGTACTGACCACACAAGCAGCAAGCATAATGCCCGTCGTAATACAGCGTGATGAACCAAAAATAGCAGTGCGCAAATGCATCCGTGTCATTGTTTACCTCTTAGAGCATGGTGGTGACGGTGTTATAAATTCAATGAATTGAGTCAATTTTTATCTAGCAGTGATAAGACAAATTTTGTTAACAGCTACTTTACTTAATTTTGGCCAGCAGCGGTTAGGTTTTTGGTAACCAGTATTGCGCGCTAGATTCAGTCAGGCGCGCGAGTCATCCCGTATTTGCGTTATATATTTACTACCATGCACTGGCTACAAAGGCACCTTTAAGCCAGTGCAGCTCATCACTCAACGGATTCTCTTTTGAGCTGAGCTTACCTGCCGTATTATAAGCAATGACATCAAAGCGGCAGTCATAATGAGCGTACTCAGGATGCTGCTGCAAAAAACATTGTGCCGCTTTAATCACTTTACGCTGCTTGCTTGTCGTCACGCTGAGTGCTGCATCGCCATAGATTGACCGCTTGCGTTGACGAACTTCGATAAATACTAGCGTTGACCATGCGGGTCCTACTTCCATCATAATCAGATCTAGCTCGCCTATTTTTGGCTGTTGCCAGTTTTGCGCCACCAACCGTAACCCTTGTGCTTGTAAATATTCACACGCCTGCTGTTCAAACAGGCTGCCTTGGCGTTGTTTCGGTGAGGTTAAGATCAAGGGTTTGTGATTCGCCATAAGGTCAATTCGTCTGCTTAACATTTGAGAATTATCATAGCACAACATGCTAAACTAGCCACTTCTGCGCGTTATGCTCTCAAAATCTATCGATTTATTCACTCACTATTTGACTGAAAAATCATAGATAACGACTGGATATAATGGCGCACTATTATTGTTAATAACCCGAGGTTTTCATGTCTACCCCTACTGCGATGCCAGCTTGTCTCTATATCGTTGCCACGCCGATTGGCAACTTGACCGACATGACGCCACACGCGATTGATGTTTTAAAGCAGGTCGCGATCATTGCCTGTGAAGATACTCGCACTTCAGGTAAGCTGTTGTCGCATTTTGGTATTGATACCAAAGGAAGCAAAACGGATGAGGCAAAAAGCTCAGAGACCCATCATGCCACAAGTAGTGTAGAAGATGATGAGGCCACAACGAAGCAAAAAGGTCATAACAAGCTATGGGCTTATCACGAACACAATAGCGCTATTCAAACGCCTAAAATCATTGAAATGATTGAGCAAGGTCATTCGGTTGCCTTGATTAGTGATGCTGGTACGCCACTGGTCAGTGACCCAGGTTATCAATTGGTACAGGCTGCACATGAAGCTGGCGTGACCGTATCTCCTATCGTTGGGGCTTCTGCTGCTATTGGCGCATTGTCAGTGGCAGGGTTGCCATCAGATCGATTTAGCTTTATTGGGTTTTTACCAGCCAAAACTCACGGCCGTCAAAAACAACTGAACGATTTGATCGCACGTACCGAAACTCTGATATTTTATGAAGCGCCGCATCGCATCGTATCTAGCCTGGAAGATATGGCGACGATATTTGGTGCAGGCCGTGCAGTGACTTTTTGTCGTGAATTGACCAAAACGTTTGAAACCATACATAAGAGCACCCTTGGCGATTTGGTCGATTTTGTCAAAGCAGATGACAATCAGCAACGCGGTGAGATCGTCGTGGTCGTCGCTGGCGCCGGTGTGGCAAAGGATACTGACGACATCAGTACTCATGATAAATTGCTACAGCGTTTGCTAGAGGATCTATCGGTCAAAAAAGCAGCCGCGCTGGCCTCTGATATCACTGGTGTAAAAAAGAATGCACTTTATCAGCGTCTACTAGAGCTGCAAGCTGACTAGTTTTTAACAATAAGAAAGATAACTGTTTATAAATTAATTGAAGAGAGGTAAGCAATGTACGATGTAATGGCGATAGGTAATGCGTTGGTTGATCACGAGTATGTGCTGTCAGATGCGGCACTAGAAGAGACCGAGCTGACCAAAGGTAATATGACACTAGCAGAGTTTGAGGAGCAGCAGCAACTACTGGCTTACTTTAAGTTGGCTGAGATTGAGCCATCAAAACAAGCCGGCGGTGGCTCAGCAGCCAACACGATGTTCACCTTTGCTAGCCTCGGTGGCAAGCCGTTCTATGCATGCCGCGTCGGTGATGACGATCAAGGGGTATTTTACCTCAGAGACTTGCACGAAGCAGGCGTTGCCACCTCAGATAAATCTATCCATGAAGGCGGTGTGACAGGCTCTTGCGTGGTCGCTGTCACAGAAGATGGTGAGCGCACCATGCAAACCTATCTTGGCACCTCAAGCGAAATCGCAGCTGACAATGTTGATTTTGATGCGTTGACGCAAGCAGACTGGCTATATTTAGAAGGCTATTTGGCGATGTCTGAAAGCATCCAACCAGCAATGACGCAGCTGCGCCAACAAGCCGGTATTCATAATGCAAAGATTGCCGTAAGTTTTGCGGATCCTGCTGTAGTGAAATTTGCCAAAGACGGCCTGCTTAATATGCTCGGCAATAAAGTCGCCGTGATATTCTGTAATAGCGAAGAAGCCAAGCTATTCACCGATAAAAAACAAGTCAAAGCTGCTGCCCGTGCTTTGCTTGATCATTGCCAAACAGCGGTCGTCACTGATGGTGCCAACGGTGCGGTCATTGCCCACAAGCCTGATGACGAATCGGAGATTGAAGTTTACGACGTGGCAACGCCAGCAGTAACGAGTGTCATCGATACCAATGGCGCAGGTGATAACTACGCGGGTGCCTTCTTGTATGCGCTATCACAGCATTATAGCTTGCCAGAGTGTGGACGTCTTGCCAGCGAAATATCCGCACAAGTCATCCAGCAGTTTGGACCACGTCTTGCCTCGCAGGATTACCGAGATATCGCTCAGCGTGTCCTATCTGCTTAAATGCTGAATATGTATATTTAACGCAAATAAAAAGCCCATATCGACTTGATATGGGCTTTTTTGTTTATAGATTATAATCACTCAAATAATTTTCCTAAATGAGCACGCTTTTATATTAGGGCGTGTTGAACATTC
>NZ_DDNS01000022.1:43993-68921 GCF_002341255.1 Psychrobacter sp. UBA2514 | reverse complement strand
CTTATTATTTTTAACATCGAATCGCCTAAAAAATAGTCGCTGTCAGTGCCATGGTCGAATGTTCAACACGCCCTAAGCAGTAGCTAATGCTTGCGCAAGATCGGCTTTGATGTCTTCAATATGCTCGATACCAATAGACAAACGTACCATATCTTCACTAACGCCAGCTTGCTCAAGCTCCTGCCCATTTAACTGGCGATGCGTCGTCGAGGCAGGATGACAGGCCAATGACTTGGCATCACCGATATTCACCAAGCGCGTAATCAGCTGTAGCGCATCGATAAAGCGCGACCCTGCCTCCAAACCACCTTTTACGCCAAAGGTCAAAATAGCAGAAGGCGTGCCTTTCATGTACTTTTGGGCAAGCTCATGCTCAGGATGGTCAGACAGGCCTGCATATTTGACCCAAGCGACCTTGTCATGGTCACGTAAGTATTCTGCAACCGCTTGTGCGTTCTGTATATGACGCTCCATCCGTAGGCTCAGCGTCTGCATCCCTTGCAAGATACTAAACGCATTAAGCGGACTAAGCGCCGCGCCCGTATTGCGTAGCGGTGCGACACGAGCACGCGCGATAAAGGCAGGCGCGCCCACGTCTTTGACAAAGTTCACGCCATGATAACTGGCATCTGGCGTGTTCAGTAATGGGAAACGCTCAGGATAATCGCCCCACGCAAACGTACCACTATCGATAATCGCACCACCAATCGACGTCCCCGTACCGCTCATATACTTAGTCAATGAATGCACCACAATGTCCGCACCAAACTCAAACGGACGGCATAGCGCAGGCGTGGCAACGGTATTGTCAATCACGACAGGCACACCGTACTCGTGAGCAATATCACTGAGCGCCTGAATATCTACGATATTACCTAGTGGGTTACCGATACTCTCGGCAAAGACCATTTTCGTCTTATCATCGATTAAATCACGAATCGCTTCTGGGTTTTTGTGGTCAAAAAAGCGCACCTCGATACCTTGACGCGGCAATGCATGCGCAAACAAATTGTAAGTCCCGCCATATAGCGTCGATACGGCGACGATATTGTCACCTGCTTCACAAATGGTCTGGATCGCATAAGTGATAGCAGCCATACCAGAGGCGACCGCAAGCGCACCGATACCACCTTCAAGCGCAGCAACGCGCTCTTCTAGCACCGCATTGGTCGGATTCATAATACGCGTATAGATATTGCCCGCGACCTTTAGATCAAACAGATCAGCACCATGCTGAGTGTTATCAAACGCATAGGAGCTGGTATGGTAGATAGGTACGGCGACGGATTTGGTGGTCGGCTCCACGCTATAGCCAGCATGAATCGCCAAGGTCTCAAGACGCTGGTTGTTCTTTAATTCTTGGGCTGCTTGTTCATCACGCATCGTACATTCCTTTGTATGGATCAAATGTATTGATCAAGATTTACTGATTCAAGAGTTCGCGTTTAAAAACTATCTTAAAAAGCTGTCTGCTAAATCATAGCAATAAAAAAAGCTGAGTTCATCATAACTCAGCTTCTTTATTAAAAGAATAGCAAAATACTAATTGTTTAATGACAAACATGCATAAGCGTTTTTATAACCGCTATGCTGCTTTTATTGGTTTTTTGCATTTATTTATAATAAGCATTTTCTGTGCGCGTATGGTCGGTATCATCAACCACTTGCGTCAGTTCTGGTATTTGCTGCTTAAGCTGTACTTCAACGCCTTGACGCAGTGTCATATCAACAGCTGAACAGCCTTGGCAACCACCGCCAAACTTCAAGACCGCGGTCAGGCCAATACCTTCTTCTTCAATCAATTCAAGCAACTGTACGTCACCGCCATGTGCTGCCAAGCCAGGGTTAATCTCCGACTGCAAGACATAGTTGATGCGTTCTTCGACACTGGCATCAGCGCCCACTTTGGGTACTTTAGAGTTTGGCGCGCGGAAGGTCAGCTGACCACCAAAACGATCTTTATTGTAATCGATGACCGCATCTTCTAGATAAGGCACCGAGGCCGCTTCGATAAAGGCTGAAAAATCATCATAGGTCAAACACAAATCAGCGCTGTCTTCTTCGCCTGGTTGGTTGTAAGCCATGCAGCACTCTGCGCGCGGCGTGCCTGGATGCTCAACGAAGATACGCACACCGATACCATCAGTGTCTTGCTTGGCTAACAAGTCTGCCAAATAGCCTTGAGCAGACTCAGTGATGGTGATATTGCTTTTTGCTTCAACTTGCTCAGTATCTAATGCTGACTCATAGTCAGCGGCTTGATTTTGCTCACTCATAATGTTTCCTATGCGTTATGACACAAGCGCAATATCTATTATGGCGACCGTGTCGTGAATTTGAATTTTTCAAAATTTTTATGGCTTATATCAGTTTGCAAGCCATCAGTGCTTGAGGTTTATTATTGTAATGCACTGGCAGCAATAGTCATAAAATTTAATCCGTCTATAATGGCCATTATACCTGAATCAAGGAGTAATTCCGACCGCGCTACTGTGAATTGAACCGTGACCGTTGCAAATGGTTGTCATTGGTTTTTTCAATGGCACTACAAGTCAGTAGATTAGGCATTGTTTATATAATGACTGATAACCTACCCTCTATATAAAGACAGCTGCATTATTTATCAAGCAGACTAAATATAAATATTGCCTACTAAGGATACACCCCTAAACATCTTTCCACTTGTCAGAAAGTCACAGGCTGTGTCAGTATTAGCGTCATTAATTTTTTATCAATAAAAATAAATTGTAGGAAATTGGCGTCTATGAGTGAATTATCAGAGCAAGCTTCAGATAAGCAAAACCCCGAGCGAAAAAACAGCACACACTACCGTTATTTGGTTTTTATCGGGCGTTTCCAGCCGTTTCATTGTGGACACAAGGCAGTCATTGACGAAGCGCTCAAACGCTCTGATGAAGTGATTATGCTGATTGGTTCGGCCAATCTACCACGCAGCTTACGTAATCCTTTTAGCGTCGCTGAACGCGCTGCGATGATCAAGGGCGCTTACTCAGCAGAAGACGCCTCTCGTATCCATTGCGTCGGTCTAGACGATGCACTATACAATGACACGCGCTGGCTACAATACGTCCAAGCAGGCGTGAAATCGGTCACGGGTGATTTGCAAACAGATATTGGCTTGATTGGTCACTCAAAAGACAGCTCATCATATTACTTATCACTGTTCCCTAACTGGGCATCGGTGTCAGTACCTAATTATCATAATCTATCAGCCACGCCTATTCGCGACAGCTATCTGATGGGCGCAACGCCAACGCCTGAGCGCACGCCTGAGTCAACGCGCAACGTCCTCGATGCATTCAAAAAAACGGACGATTATCATCAACTGCATGAAGAAGCGGACTTTATTGATAAATACAAAAGACAGTGGCAATCTGCCCCCTATCCACCAACCTTCATGACGGCTGATGCGTTGATTGTACAGTCGGGGCACATCTTACTAGTCGAGCGACGTAGTATGCCAGGACGCGGATTGTGGGCATTACCGGGTGGTTTTTTAAACCCAAAAGAGACGCTATTTGACGCTTGTATTCGTGAGCTGCGTGAAGAGACACGCCTGAAAGTGCCTGAGCCCGTATTGCGCGGTTCTTGCCACAGTCAGCATACCTTTGATGACCCGTATCGTTCAGCACGCGGACGCACCATTACCCAAGCCTTTTACTTTCAGCTCAAAAACGACCCAAAAGGGTTGCCAAAAGTAAAAGGCGGTGATGATGCGACCAAAGCATTTTGGCTACCATTGGCAGAGCTTGATGCCAAAATGATGTTTGAAGATCATTATGCGATTATTACCAAAATGGTTGGGTTGTAGTTTTTCGTTATTAAACGGATGAGCAGGTCATAGCCAAATCAACCCTCACTGATATCTACACAATGTATTTTTTAACTTTTTATACCAGTGCCGATAGACGGCACTCAACCGCCGCCACTGTTCTTTCAAGGCAGCTGCGGCAGCTCAAAGCAGAGGAGTTCTGTGATGTACACCAGTAATCTAAACAATTTAATCTTAAATAGTGACAGCTATAAAACCTCACATTGGGTGCAATATCCAAGTGGTAGTGAGTATCTGTCCAGCTACATTGAAGCGCGCAAAGGCGACTATGATGTGGTGTTCTTTGGTCTGCAGGCCTTTATCAAAGAGTACCTAAGCACTCCTATCACGCATCAAGATATCGACGAAGCCGAAAAAGTGGTTAAAGCGCATGGCTTAACCTTTAATCGTGCGGGCTGGGAGCACTTGATTGAAAAACACAACGGCTATTTGCCACTGCGTATTCAAGCCGTTCCTGAGGGCAGCATCGCTCCGGCATCAAATGTAGTCTGCCAAGTTATCAACACTGATCCTGAGTTTTATTGGCTACCAAGTTATATCGAAACAGCGCTATTACGCGCGATTTGGTATCCGTCAACGGTCGCTAGTGTCTCTCGCTATTGCAAAGAGATTATCCGTCAAGCGCTAGAAAAGTCAGCGGACAATACAGAGTCGCTACCTTTTCGCTTACATGACTTTGGCGCACGTGGTGCGTCCAGTCAAGAAACCGTTGCGCTTGGCAGCTTGGCGCATTTAGTAAACTTTGCTGGTACCGATTCAATGACAGCACTTATTGCAGCCAGTCGCTGGTATCAGATGGGTGATGACATGCCTGCGTTCTCTATCCCAGCGGCCGAACACAGCACAATGACGGCTTGGGGACGTGATGGTGAGAAAGCAGCTTTTCATAATATGATTGAGCAGTTCGGCGGCACAGACAAAGCGTTTTCGGTGGTATCAGACAGTTACGACTTATGGAATGCGATCGACAATATCTGGGGCGACGCCTTAAAAGATGAGGTCGAAAATATGGGTGGCACGCTGGTCATCAGACCAGACAGCGGCGAGCCTGCCAAAGTGGTTCGTGAGGCTTTAGAGCGCTTGGCGGTGAAGTTTGGCACCACCGTCAATAGTAAAGGCTATAAAGTATTGCCAGATTATGTGCGTATCATCCAAGGTGATGGCATCAGCCCAAACACTTTGGGCAGCATTATCGATGTGGTGCTAAAGGCTGGGTTTAGCGCGGATAACATCACCTTTGGGATGGGCGGCGGATTATTGCAGCAAGTCAACCGCGACACCATGAGCTGGGCGATGAAATCGAGCGCTATCTGTATCGATGGCACATGGAAAGATATTTATAAAGACCCTATCACCAGCCGCTCAAAACGATCGAAAAAAGGACGACTGGCACTGGTACAAGATGGCAATGGTCAGATCAAAACCATAAAAGAGCAAGCATTGAGTGCTCAAACGGACAATCTATTGCGTGATGTCTATGTCGATGGTCAATTATTGATTGAGGATAGCCTTACAACTATTAGGGAGCGTGCAGGATGGTAGACACCAACAAACTGACATCTATCGCAAAAGATGTCCTACTTGCCCCTGTATATCTTTATCAGGGTCGTAAAATCAAGCGTGAAACCGTTCGTTTGCCGGAGCCAAACGGCGAAAGACATGGTATGGTTGAGCTATCAAAAGCAGATGATGGACTGTCATCTAAAAGCCAAGAGACGCTTAATTTGATGGTCGTGGGCGACTCAGCAGCAGCAGGTGTTGGCAGTCAGACTCAGCAAGAAGCGCTGGTTGGTAAGCTGATTCCGATATTGGAACAGAATGCCGTTATTCGATCGAACTTTGCACAGCTCAATTGGTCATTACAAGCGACGACTGGTCATACTAGCTTTGATATTTTGCGCAGATTATATGTCCTCCCTACTCCTGACCAACCTATCGATGTGATGTTGCTGAGCGTTGGGGTCAACGATACGACGTCCAATGTGGCAGTCCACAAATGGCAACAGCAGATCGAAGACATCATCCATATTGCACAGCGTAAATTTGGCGTACGCGAGTTGATTTTTTTGAGCTTACCACCGATGGCGCAGATGCCTGCGATTCCCTCCCCACTCAATAATTTTGTTGGGGCAAAGGCCTCAATACTTGATGAGATATTGCAAAAAGTCTGCGCTGCTCATGACGGTGTCAACTATATGGCAACTGACTTTGCCCGTATGATAAAAGAGCATGGAAACGGTCAGCCTATTGATATTGCCGTGATGTTCGCCAGTGATGGCTTTCATCCTAGCAGCCTAATGTACGGTTATTGGGCACAGCAAATTGTAGAAAACACTACGCAGTTATTGGCTCCATCTGCCATTCAGGCTGATGACCAAACACACTCAAGTGTTAGTGCCTAAAAACACATGTGTTTAAAAACGAAAAAAACCGCTGAATCATCAGCGGTTTTTTATTACTTAGCAAAACACATTTACACCATAGGTATAAATTATTCAGCAGCGTCAGCAGCTTTCTTGCTACGGCCACCAAATGCACCAAAGCGTTTGTTGAAGCTTGCAACACGGCCTTCAGTAGAGGTTTTACGTTGCTCACCAGTATAGAATGGATGCGACGCACTTGAGATATCAAGTGGGTAGTATGGGTATTCTTTACCTTCGTATTCGCGAGTCGCTTTAGTCTTAGCCGTTGAACGAGTCAAAAAGAACACGTCAGCGTTTGTATCATGGAATAAAACTTCTTGGTAATCAGGATGGATATCTTTACGCATAATAAACTCTCTAGGTCCGATGTATGTATGGCAATTTGCGTCAACATCATGAGCGATGTCTCAAGCAAACGAAAACATACGTTACTGAGGCACTAAGGACATTATAAGTATGGCAACTGCGTCACTGGCTTATTCCAGCACAAAGCACCACTCTTCTGCTCACTTAGCCTTTCCCCAGCGGGAAAATTAAACCGCGATTTTAACGGTTTTTGTCACCCAACGCAAGCCGCAGTTGTGATAGAGATATGTGATAAGTTGTCACCAATACACAAATAGTGTTGAGATGTACGAGTTAACCCAGTACAATAATTTGGTTAGTTTAATTAATCAATTATATAGATATCTGTAGTTAAGCTAACGAGCTTTAGCTTTTCTTTGCCATTTATCTATCGAACATTTATGCGATATGGCTAGTCAGTTTTCTACAAAAAATATCGCATTCTTTGTTCATCGGTAAGCACAACTTCCCCAACACTAAATAAGGACTATTCAATGATAAACACTACCATCAAAACCACTACTAAGGCACTATTAATCAGCTCAGCACTTGCTATCACGACTATGGCAAGCGCTGCTCTACCAACTCAGTGGCAACTAGATAATTCACATACTCGTGTCGGTTTCTCTGTTGAGCATATGGGATTTTCTACGGTTATGGGGCACTTTAGTGATGTCGACGGCACTGTACAGTTCGATCTAAAAAACCCAAATCAAACTCAATTTAACTTTGTTGTAGATACAGACAGTATTGATACTGGTTGGGAAGCCCGTGACAAGCATCTGAAAACCGACGAGTTTTTTAATGTTGAGAAGTACCCTACCATGAGCTTTAAATCCACTCAGGTTAACTTTATCAATCCACAACAAGCAAAAGTCACTGGCGACTTTACTTTACTTGGTCAAACCAAGCCATTAACACTTAACCTAACGCTAAAGAAAATCGATGACAGTCCTTTGACCAAAGAACCTGTGGTTGGCTTCCGTGCAACAGGTAACATCGATCGTACAGCGTATGGCATGGACGCTTACTCACAAGGCATCACCACCAACGTCCCTATTCAGATAGATGGTGAGTTGGTAGAAAAGAAGTCAAAATAAGTCTTGTTAGCTTCTAGCATTTACTACTAGCCATAAAAAAGCAGCCTCTATGATAGGGCTGCTTTTTTGTCTTAAGCTACTTTTACCTTAAGATAATATCATGACACCTTATTTGGTTGGAATAACATGCCAAACGTCGAATTTGTTATCGCCGTCTTTGTCACCCATCTTTGTATCATTAGCATAGAAGTATAATGGTTTACCATTCATCGCCCATTGATACTTACCATCTTCACGCTTGAACGCCGCAAACTGGCCAGAAGCTTTAGCATTGCTTGGTGCCTGGAAGATTGGCCACACAACTTGACACGCTGTGCCGCAATCTGACTTATTCATTGAATCTTTGTCATAGGTATAAAGCGTCATGTAATTGGTTGCATCAACCAACACGCCATTTTTGCTAGCGACAGGGGCAGTGTTGTTATTGGTCGCTTGGACTTCGTGCGTGCCTGACATGTCATTTCCAACAACACTTTTTAGGGTCGTACAGCCTGTCAATGCTAATACGCCAGTTAGTGCAGATAATATCATGATATTTTTCATAGCAACTTCCTTGTCATTTTGATAATTGTAATAGTAAATTTTATGAGCCATTTTTATTTTTTGATGTAAAAGTGATAAAAACAAAGCTTTAATCTCACTTGAGCAAAATGAATATAACACAATGAATATAACACACAGTTTTTAGCGATAATGGCCATCAATATACAAACTTACAAAAGTGGCTGAATCTTACAAAATGCTTAAACACAGGCCTTTTTGGCTACAGAAAGCTGACCTTATCCCCACTCTCCAGATGTTGCACTCGACCTCGCCTATTAGAAACTGCCCAAGCCCACCTCACCTCGTTGACAAAACTCATGCATCTACTTACGTATTTGTCATCATATTGTCTGTAGTTCTTCGTAAAATGAACTTATAGAAATGAAGTATTACTACACAATGCAAAATCCCTCTGTTGTGGCTTATAAATAAATATTGAACTTAGCGACCTTCGCACGCATATCAATAGTTACAAGACATTTAACGATGATACCAGCATGGCCTGATGCAAATGCTACTAAGGATATAATGACGACAATGACTCAGTCTTCTAATAAAAATCACGCTCATTCTGTCAAACAAGATGATTCTTCTAAGGTGCTGTCTTATGGAGATCATCAAAACTCGCCAATCAAACGTCCTACTAAACGCGTCGGTATTTTGGGCGGCGGTACTGCAGGCTCAACGATTGCCATTCGCCTTGCCGCACTAGGGCTTGAGACTTATTTGTTTGAGAAGAAAAAATCACTCATTGATGGCCCACCAATGTGTCATTTGCATGCTGGCGGCAACTTGTACCGCGAGATACCTGATGAAGATTGTATGGCGCTCCTCAAGCAATGTATTGACATATTACGTCTCTATCCTTATACCATCGACGTCCGTCCTACTGTATTTGCGGTGCCGACACGCGATGAAGGACTGCCTGAAGACTTGCTACCGCGTTTGGATATTTTGACAGAAGCTTATCAAGATCTTATCGAGCAGGATGTCAACAATAAAGTACTTGGCGAACCTGAGGATTACTATCAGCTCTATAGCCATGAGCAGTTGCTTGAGTTGTCTGAGCGTGAGCAAGTTGAAGTACCAAGTACGGTTGATGAGTGGATGATACCCGTTGCCAAATACTTAGACTTAAATAAGGTAAAATTTCCGCTGATTGTCGTACAAGAATATGGCTGGAATATCTTTCGCTTGGCGGCTTCTGCGCAGTTGGCGCTTGAAGAATATGATCATGCCCATGTCTTTACTGACACCACAGTACAAAAAGTAGTCCCTGTGGATTGTGAAAACTGCACCAATGCCGATCACCATGTTACCAAATGGCGCATTGACTATCAGCAAGCAAACGACTCTCAAGCTGAATCTATCGAAGTCGATTATTTGGTCAATGCTTGCGGTTTTCGCACTGGTGTCATCGATGACATGGTCGGTGTTGAAGTCACGCGCATGGTCGAGTTTAAATCCTCTTATGTCACCCATTGGGGCGATGCAGGTGGACAGATACCTGAGATTATTGTGTATGGTCAACGAGGTACGCCCGAAGGCATGGCGCAGTTAACCCCCTATCCGGGTGGGTATTTTCAGATACATGGCATGAGTAAAGCCATTACCTTATTTGATGACGGTCTGGTCGCATCTAGCTCAGACAGCGCTCAGCCTAAACTACCACAGCAATACGTACACTATATCGAGGATGGCTGGGACAAAGCGCCGCTACAAGCGCGTAGCCAGCAGGCGATTGAATATGTGGCTGAGTTTGTACCGACATTCAATAGTGCACGCACTGTTGGCAATGCGCTATATGGTGGGCAGCAAATTCCTGGAGAAGATGATACGTTGCGAGTGGCTGACGTAAGCTTGTATTCTAATATACGTTACGCTCGTGCAGAAAATGTCAAAGCTTCCTCGACTTTGATCGCTGCTGATCAGATAGTCACTGAGCTGACGACGCTCGGATTGGTACAGAACGACACGCCAATGAATCGTGGACGCTATGCGCATGAATGGTCGTACCTGACACATAACGATGGTCTGGCTGTTGATAAGGTTGCACGTGTACTCGCTGAGCAGCGTGGATTTCCAATAGCAATGGCAGATGTCAATCATAGTATTCGTGAAGCAGCACTGGATGATCTCTCACCCGCTGATGTATAGCCGATATTAGTCATTTCTAGCGTTTACGGTTAGCTTTATGAATATAAAACTGACTATAAAAAAGGAGCGGACAACCAATAATCGGTTATCTGCTCCTTTTTTATGTGATTGCTTTTAATTGCTCGATTTTATAAAGCTTAGCTGTTGCTACCAGCCATTTTTTCTGTATCTACATGATCATTGATGGTCACGACGGTCTGTAGCATGTCGATTGCCTCGTTGATGGTATTGCACACCACCAAACGATCTAAATCTTGCTGCTTCATAAACCCTTGCTCGGTGGTATATTTTAGATGCTCAATCATACGGTCATAAAAACCATTGATATTGAGAATAATCATTGGCTTTTCATGTTGATACAGCTGACGCCATGTGGCGATTTCCATAATCTCTTCTAGTGTGCCCAGTCCGCCCGGCAAGGTAATAAAGGCATCAGCATACTCTGCCATAACGGTCTTACGCGTGTGCATGGTATCGGTCAAATGCAAGCGAGTTAGCTGCTCATGAGCGATTTCGTGCTTGAGCATAAAGGTTGGAATGACGCCTACCGCCTCAGCGCCGCCTTTGATGACCTCATCTGCGACCGCGCCCATGAGACCAATGCTAGCACCGCCATATACCAGTCCCATACCATTATCTGCCAACGCACTGCCAAGCTCGCGAGCCGCTTGCTCATACACATCATTGTTGCCCAAGCGCGAACCGCAATATACGGCCACTAGCGGCATCGTCAGTGTTGATTTATCCACGGCTGTTTCTATATTGGTGATGTCTTTGCTCGTGATTACATCATAAGTATCATCGTTAATTTTCATTTGCATATGGTTTCCTTAATTTATCGATCATTTTTTTATTGAGTGTTTGTTATTAGTAAAGGTCAAATACCACACGTTTCATTTATAGTGTTATGCACGCCATTTATAGAATGAGTTCAACCAAGTTCATACAAAACTTGAAAGTCATATTTGAGTACCTGTCTCGCTAGTATTTATCTTAACATAAGCAATGCTACCACATAGTCACAACGATTTATCACTACGCAACAACTACATTTTAAAGATGGGAATTGATGACTCATCGCAGTTTAATAATCACTATCTACTCATAAAAAACATGAAGGTATCAAGATGGATAATCACAACGCTGTTTCTGCCGCAGAGTATGCAGAAAGTATTATTAACAATCCTTTGATTAGTCCTAATATTGCTGATGGCGCAACCAATATCGACACGTACTCGTTGAGCATCATGACCGATCGCAATCAGGCATTGGCAGCCACTGTCTATCGCCCTAAAGAGGGAACGACAACAGCGATTATGATCGCGCCCGCCACCGGTATCAGACGTCATTTTTATCATAGCTTTGCTATCTATTTAGCAGAGAGCGGCTTTGGCGTACTGACTTTTGATAATGAAGGGATTGGTGAGTCGCTTTCGACCAATCTGGCTAAGTGTGATGCTTCGCTCATAAGTTGGGGGCGACACGATATGCCTGCCGTGCTTGATGCGCTGCAAGATGAGTTTCCCGAGGCGTCTTATCACCTTATTGGTCATAGCGCAGGCGGGCAGCTTATCGGTTTGATGCCAAATTATCAGGCGATTACGTCCGTATTCAATGTCGCGTGTTCTTCTGGCCGCATCAAAAACATGAGCATGCCTTATAAGCTCAAAGCCATGGGATTTATGGATGCTTTTATCCCATTCACCAATTTAACACTAGGCTATACGCCTTCAGACAAGATTGGCATGGGCGAGCCACTACCGCGCGGCGTGGCTCGTCAATGGCGTGAATGGTGTAATGGCGCAGGCTATATCAAGACTGCTTTTGGTAAAAGTATACACACCCATTTTTACGATGCACTCAGCATGCCAGCATTGTGGCTCGGTTTTAGCGATGATGATATTGCCAATAGCGAAAACATGGATGACATGATACGCGTATTTACGAACATGCCCGTCGAAAAGCGGTTTTTAAATCCTGAAGATTTCGGATTAAATCATATCGGTCACATGCGCTACTTTAGCAGTAAAACCAATGCTAAAGCGCCAGAGCTGTGGCAAATGGCAGTAGATTGGTTTAGTAAAGGTGAATAGCGTTGTTCATCCATCAATATATAGTCAAGTCAAATTAAAAATGACACAACGAGATTAAAGGCTATTTTTCGCAGCCTCTGGAGACGAAGTCACAGCAAGCAAGGAAAATAGCATTTAATCGAGTGTGTTTGTGATGCTACATCAGTTTTATTTGGGCTTTACTATAAGAGGCCGTCGCGACTGATATCATTTATTTGTATCAATACACAAAGTCGGTAAATGCGCTTTTATTACTTAGCATTGTTTGTTTTTTCTGCTTCTATCCGCTTCTTTAGGGCAGAATACAGTGACGGCTGCATACTATGAATATTGCCTATCATCCATTTAACATAGCTGATAGGCACCTCTTTGATTGGCTTGCCTTTGTGTTTGCCAAATGGCATCTTGCTCACAGGCGTCGCTTTATTTGAGATAGCATGTGCCGCTGCAAAATCGGTCGGCGCAATCTCTAAACGCTCGCAGCAGGCTTGATAAAGTAGATAACACATCCGTGCATCCCCTAGCGCGTCATGAGCGGCAATCGTCATCGTGCTCGCCTCGCCCTTACCCAATAATTGCTCGATACACTTAGACTGACCATAAGCGCGCCACTCTGGAAAGGCAGCACGCGCGAGTCTCACAGTACAAATCAGCTTAGCAGAAGGACTGCCAATCACTCGCCAATCAAAGCGTACATTATGGCCAATCAAATACTCTGGCAGCTCAAACTGATCCAACTCAAAACGCTCAAGACCAGCCACATCAGCATCAGTAATACCATGCACCTTGATGACGGCAGGGGATATAGAGCGGCCGCTATTGAAGTACTTCATCCATTCAAATCCAGTTGCCACGTTGATCGTCGCCACTTGAATGGGTCTCGGATTACGGCCTTGATCGGTTTCAGTATCGATGACAAGCGCTGTTTCAGCCATAGTAGCCGTATCTGTCATGTCAGCGGTGTTCAAAGCATCATTCATAAAAAATTAACCATCCATAGCACCATCATCGCTCAACCGAAGCGTTAAGTAGATAAAGTTATATTTGCTGTGCTTGTATTTAACCACACCTGTATTTATGGGGATAAAAACCATAGATAACAATGCGATACATACCTTAGCGGCTAGGGCTTTTATAATATTAGCTCATATAATATAAAACAGATAAGAGACATCAATGCTAGCAGATGGAAAAAGCCAACCACCGAAGCCTTCTTTTGTCAGTCGTGTACTCGGCGTACTGATTAAGGCAGTTGTATTGATAGGATTCTTATTTGTCTTTGATAAGCTGCTACCCAGCATTAGCGAGCAGACCCAATCATTTGTGGTCGCCAAGTGGCAGCAGATGAGCCTATTACAACAAGAACTGCCAACAGAAAACAGTCTCCCCAGTCCACTGCCAGAGAAAAACCTGACGGACACTTGGGGTGCGGCACGCAGTCAAGGGCGCTCACATGAAGGCATCGATATCTTTGCAGAACGTGGCACGCCGATACAGTCAACCACGCAGGGAATTGTGAGTAAGGTTGGTGAGAATAACTTGGGTGGGCGCGTGGTCGTCGTGGTAGGGCCTGGCGGTGCTGGTCATTATTATGCGCATCTAGAAGACTATGCCGATATTGCGCCCAATGATTGGGTCAATCAAGGCGATATTATCGGCTATGTGGGTGATAGCGGTAATGCAAAAGGGACACCGCCACATGTACATTACGGTATTTATATCAATGGCAGTGCCGTCAACCCTTACCCGCTTTTGCAAAAAGACTAGGTATACTAAATTAGTCATGCTAAATAAATCCGCATGACGAGTCTAAACAATATGGGGCAATGCCTGTACTAATTTGTCGCAGCCGACCTTACATACGCGGCTGGAAATACCACGCTAAATGTCGACCCCTCTCCCTCTATTGAGTCAATCTGCAACTGCGCTTCGTGCTGATGCAAAACGTGCTTCACGATAGCCAGCCCTAATCCTGTACCGCCTGTGGCACGACTACGCCCTTTATCAATACGATAAAAGCGCTCCGTCAAACGCGCAATATGTTCTGGTGCGATACCAAGTCCATCGTCCTCAACGGCAAATCGGCACCCATCCGATGTCTGCGTCCAACTGATGGTAATATTACCGCCTTTTGGCGTATATTTAATCGCATTGATGACTAAGTTGGACAAGGCGCTGATCAAGTACACCTCTGACCCATATAACCCATCATAAGTATCTATGTGCAAATGAATGGTGTGCTTGTACGCTTGGTTATATGCCTGTGCATCATCATAGATATTGGTGAGGAGTTTGGTCATATCGACATCATTAAACTCATGCGTCTCTTCGATTTCAATCTTGGAGAGCAGTAATAAGTCATTTACGATTCGATTCATACGGGCTGTTTGCTGGGTCATCAGCTCAAAACCGCGACGCCACTGCGGCGGCATGTCTGGTTGGTGAGAGAAGTTCTCCAAATAGCCCATCATTACTGTCAGCGGTGTGCGTAGCTCGTGCGAGACATTCGCCACGAAGTCTTGGCGCATTTGCTCTAAATGCTGCACGCGGGTCACATCATAAATAAATAATAGCTTCTCATCACCAAAAGGCGTGAGCTCACACTTTAGATAACGACTGGGATCGCGCCACGATTCTATATGAATACCATCATTGGGCAGGGTGGTGTTTTGATAGTACTGGCGAAACTCGGGCACAATGATAAAGTCAAACACACTTTGGCCTTTGTCAGCTGGCTGCAGTGACAAGAGATCCTGCGCCGCCTGATTCCACCACTCTAACCCATCATCTTCATTCAGTAAGATGACCGCATCTCGCAATGCTCGCAGCGCACTTCTGATTTTCTCTAATTGCTCCGCCGCATTTTGGCTAGCGATTTGTACTGGCGCATCTTGCTGGTCATTATTATAGTTATGGTCTTTTTTCTTTTTTGCTGGCGCTATCTTGTTCATTTCTTATCCTTACCACTATCCGCTATTTTATTTATTGTTATGGTGGCATTGTTCATACAAGATCAAGTTATCAAAAATCAACTTATATAAGATTAGCTTGGCTCAATAAGACTAGAGAACCGATAGCCTGTACCGCGCACCGTTTGTATCAATGTATCACAATCATAAGGGCGCAATAGTTTACGTAGACGCTTGATATGTACATCAATGGTTCGATCTTCGATATAAACGTTACCGCCCCAAACCTGATCGAGCAGCTGCGTTCTTGTGTAAGCGCGCTCTGGGTGACTCATAAAAAATGCTAATAAGCGATATTCTGTTGGGCCGACCTCGATGACTTTTCCTGCGGCTGTCACGCGCTGGCTTTTGGTATCGAGACTCAGCTGACCAATTTCGATAGGCTTGTCGCTACTCATCGCGCTACTACGGCGCAAGACCGCTTTGATTCTGGAAATCAGCTCGCGCGTCGAAAAAGGCTTAGTCATGTAATCATCTGCACCTGCATCGAGGCCGTGAACCTTGCTGTCTTCTTCGCTTTTGGCCGTTAGCATAATGACGGGTATCTCAGAGAGCATCTCATCGCTTTTGAGCATACGACAAAAATCAACACCGCTCTTGTCTCCGGGCAACATCCAATCTAATAATATTAATGACGGTCTATGATCGACCACTTGCTGATGCGCTTCTGATACGTCAGCCGCTTGTAGGCTATCAAACCCAGCCATTTCTAGCGTCATCACAACCATTTCACGAATCGCAGGTTCATCTTCAACAATCAAAATTTTCTCATTATACATAGGACATTCTCGGTGTTAGCGGACAAAATCTGGCATATAAAAAGGCGATAAATACTCACCAGTCTCTATCTATTAAACGGATTAATTATGACAGCCTGATGACACTCTGATGTCAGATCTCCAATAGAAAATTAAGTGGTCCATCATTGATGCTTTCAACTTGCATATCAGCGCCAAACTGACCAGTGGCTACATTCGGATACTGGGTTTTGGCATAGTCGATGAGTTGCTCGAACAGCGCTTGGGCCGCATCAGGTGCCATCGCGCCACCAAAGTCAGGGCGGCGACCTTTATCCGTTTTTGCCATCAGCGTAAATTGTGACACTAATAACAATCCGCCGCCGACTTGCTGGACGTTTTTATCCAGTTTACCAAATTTGGCAGGATCGTCATCATTTTCAAAAATACGATAGGTCAATATTTTGTCAATCATTCGCTTGGCGGCGGCGAAATCATCATCATGACCCAACCCAATATAGGCCAATATCCCATGATCAATTTTGCCAACACAATGCTCATCGATAGTGACGCTGGCACGGCTCACTCGTTGTATCAGTGCTTTCATTTACGACCTTCTTTATTTATAAATGGCTTACAGTTTATGGTCAGACAATAATACGCTGTCCATGATAAAATATGGCCATTAACTTGCCTATGCAATAATGACATCACATCCTATTTTGGTAGCCTTATTATGAATGTATTTACCACCTTACAACAGCTGGTACCGCAGCAAAAGCTCAGTAAAGTCGCTGGACGTTTGGCCGCCAGTCGTCATCCTTATGTCAAACGCACCTTTATCCGTGGTTTTGCCAAAGCTTATAATATCAGCCTAGATGAGTATGAGCGCCAGAGCCTTAATGCTTATGAGAGTTTTAATGACTTTTTTACCCGTGAACTAAAAGAAGATGCTCGCACCATCGATACCACCGCAAACGGCATCGTTAGTCCTGCTGACGGTATCATCTCTCAGCTTGGGCAAATTAAAGATCATAAAATGCTACAAGCCAAAGGGCGTCACTATGACGTTGGCCAATTGCTTGCTGATAGCGAAGATGGCCGTTATTTTGCCGATGGTAGTTTTGCGACAATCTACCTAGCACCTAGCAATTACCACCGTGTTCATATGCCATTTGCCGGTACGCTGACCAAGACTCGCTATGTCCCTGGTACGCTGTTTTCGGTCAACAATACCACGGCAGCTAATGTGCCGGACTTGTTTGCACGTAATGAGCGTTTGATCTGCATGTTTGATACCAAGTATGGCAAAGCGGCCGTTGTCATGGTAGGCGCTATGATTGTCGCTGGTATCGAAACCGTCGCCACTGGCAAAATTACCCGCACGGATGATATACAAGAAGCGGATCACGATATGCAGTTTGCGGCAGGCGAAGAGCTTGGTCGTTTTTATTTAGGATCAACGGCTATCGTAGTGTTGCCAAAAGCAGCAAAAGCCGACTGGCAAGAGACCATGAAAGCCAATAGTTTTGTAAAAATGGGTCAATTACTGGGTGTCACGAAACCGTAATTTATTTCTAATATAATAAAAAATAAAAGCCCAGTGAAGCGTATATCACAATGCTCAACTGGGCTTTTTTATACCTAGCGTTTTTATAGATTTACGCGTCGATCAACCATCCTTGCTGGGTCGCATAGTCAATATTGTGTGATAGCCATTTATGAATAGGAGCAAAGCTGTCTTGAATGAACGCATGTGCACCTGCGACTTGACTACGTGTCACTCCAAGCTCACGCCACGTTTTGCCTTCAGTATTTAAGTTGAGCAAAAATGGCAGTAAGCGATCGACCACTTTGAGTAGCGCAGTCTCTTTACTACTGCCTGTCTCTTGCGCCTCCCAAATCTCACTCAAATTGCCAATCCCATTGCCGCGTTCGCCTTGCAATCTGGCGATACCCGCTCGCTCCTCAACATGTGCATCATGACGCGAGTCGGCGTACAAAAACGTATCGCCCGCATCAATCTCGCCCAAATCATGTACCAGTGCCATCTTTAGCAATTGTTCATGATTGACATCCAGCTCAAACAACTCAGCGATCGACCAGCATGCCATTGCTAAGTGCCAAGAATGTTCGGCAGAGTTTTCTCTGCGATCGGTCTCAGTCACGTAACTACGGCGATTCACGCGTTTGAGCGCATCTAGCTCTAGTAAGAAATGAGTGACGTCCTCTATATCGATAGTTGTAGCAGATTTTTGATCGGTCAATGACGTCAGTGTGTTTGAAGACATATTTCTCTCTGATTTTTTGATAATTTTACACATTACGGTGTGGCTAACAACAAAATAGCGCTGATGTTATCAAGCGCTATCTCTTATAAGTCATTGGGTCAAATGACTGAGCACCCTATTATATAACCATCTACTTAATCAAATTCAGAATGGTTTTGAAGGCAGGGTCTTCACTGCTACGGCACAACTCAAACAAAATGGTTTCTACTGTCGAGATTATCCCACCTGCACGGCGAATACGGCGAATGGCTTGTTTTTTGTCGTATGGAAAACGCGAGCCAACAGCATCGCCAATAATGACCGGTTGCATCCCATTGTCTAGCAAATCAAGCGCGGTCTGTAGCACACAGACGTGTGCCTCAACTCCGATAAGCAATACGGTACTACGGTTTTGCTGCGCTAAATGATGCCATGTGTCATTGTTATCGCAGGCACTAAATGTGACTTTTTCAAAGCTCTTTGCATTGTCGCCCTCTAGCACATCACGAAGCTCTGGCAAGCTATCGCCCAATCCTTTTTTATACTGCTCGTTGAGCATGATGGGGATACCAAGCGCTTGCAGTCCTTTGATTATGGTCACTGTTTTTTTGACGATATTTTCGTGATCATAGATATGCGGCGTTAAGCGCTCTTGTACATCGATAATCATCGCTTGGGTATTTTCACGAACGATTCGGTAAGTGCGGTCGGTAATCATGGTAGACATAGTACACTCCTTGTACGGCTGATATTTATTATAAAAAGCTATTTTAAAATGACCATCATTAGAATTTTCATCAATAATAGTCTTAGCTCAGCTCACCCTTATTTAGTCACAGTTTCTTGAATGCGTCAATGGAGATAATTTTCATACGTACCTGTGTGCTCTTTACTACGCCAAGCATTAACTCGCTCATTATATTCACAAAAAACCCCCAGCCATCACGGCTAGGGGTCATTATTAGAATATTTTTAATCAACAAATGTTACAAACTGGTTGCCGATTTTAAAATTAAACACGCTCGATAATAGTCGCGATACCTTGACCCAGACCGATACACATCGTCGCTAGACCGATTTCGGTATCTGACTGCTCCATTGCATTGAGCAATGTCACTGTGATACGAGCACCTGAACATCCTAGTGGATGACCTAGAGCAATCGCGCCACCGTTGATGTTGACGATATCTTGCTTGTCCGTCAAGTTCAACGCTTTTAAGACTGATAGGCCTTGTGCGGCAAAGGCTTCGTTTAACTCGATGGTTTGCATGTCATCGATGCTCATGCCAGCACGCTTCAAGGCTTTGTTGGTGGCTGGTACAGGACCATAACCCATAATCGCTGCGTCACAACCAGCGACAGCCATGCTACGAATACGAGCGCGCGGCTTTAGACCAAGATCTTTGGCTTTTTGCGCGCTCATGACTAGCATCGCTGACGCACCGTCAGATAGTGCAGATGACGTCGCAGCAGTCACTGTACCGCCTTTAGGGTCAAAGGCTGGGCGCAGTTTTTGCATTTGCTCCATCGTCGCATCTGGGCGAATCACTTCATCGACGGTACATAGCTGCAGGCGGCCATCTGCATCATGACCTTCGATGCCGATGATTTCATTATCAAAACGGCCTTCAGTGGTCGCAGCCCATGCACGGCGATGCGATTCAAGACCAAACGCATCTTGCTCTTCACGCGTAATGTTATTCATACGGCCTAGCATCTCAGCGGTCAAGCCCATCATATTTGAGGCTTTTGCATAGTGCTTAGAAGCGGCAGGGTTTAGATCAATACCATGCATCATGCCGACGTGACCCATGTGCTCAACACCGCCAATGATAAACACATCACCTTGGTTGGTCATGATTTGTGCAGCTGCGGTATGTAGTGCCTGCATAGATGAGCCGCACAGACGGTTAACCGTTTGTCCACCAGCAGTCTTTGGAATACCTGCCAATAGGCCAATGTTACGACCGATGTTCATGCCCTGCTCTAGTGTCTGGTTGACACAGCCCCAAATAATATCTTCGATGTCATTGGTGTCAAAGTCATTACGTTCGACCAACGCGCGTACCAGTTCAGCGGATATGGTATCCGCACGTACATGGCGGAACATACCGTTTTTAGATCTTCCCATCGCCGAGCGTACGCCATCTACGATGACCACATCTTTTGGACTTAAAGTTGTCATACTATCTTCCTTTTCAATTTTTATTGTCAGTGTTGTCGATTTAATCGGGCTCTATAGCCATCTATCACGCGATCCGTACATCAGTACGATAACTATCTAGATGTTTTCGCGCTGGATATTATCGCGGCAGGCCAGACCTGATAAAACCGACCAAAACGGTGTGTCTGCTATTTTTTTATCACCGATAGCGACGTCAGCAAACGCACCCCACTTATCCTAATACGGTATGCTCGTTACGCTGTGGCGTAAAAAGTCTCGCCAGCGGCTGCCATGTCGCGAATCTTTTGCGGCGCTTCATAAGCTTTGCCAAGGTGTGCGTATTTTTCGCATAGTGCCAAGTAGTTATCGAGACCCATTTGGTCGATATAACGACAAGGACCACCGCGGAATGGCGGGAAACCGACACCCATAATCATTGCCATGTCAGCCTCGGCAGGCGTGCTCACGATGTTGTCTTCTAGGCAGCGAACCGTTTCGTTGCAGAAAGCCAGCATAGTGCGGTCGATGATCGCTTGATCGTCGAATTCTTGCTTCTCACTGTCAGTCGTGGCTTTTAGTAACTCGTAAGTGGCTTCATCGGCAACTTTCTTTGGCTTACCGCGCTTGTCAGTTTCATACTTATAGAAACCTACGCCGTTTTTCTGACCGAGACGCTCATTCTCATATAGATGCTGGATGGCGCCTTTATAGTCTGGTTTCATGCGATCTGGGAAACCATCCGCCATCACTTCTGCGCCATGTACACCTGTATCTAGACCGACCACGTCGATTAGGTATGCAGGGCCCATTGGCCAGCCGAATTTTTCCATGACTTTATCAACATGGGTAAAGTCAGCACCTTGCTTGAGCAATAAATCAAACGCGCCAAAATATGGGAACAAGACACGGTTGACCAAGAAACCTGGGCAGTCATTAACCACAACTGGCACTTTACCCATTTTTGAGGCGAGTGCTACGGTAGTCGCGATGGCTTCTTCAGAAGATTTTTCACCGCGGATAACTTCAACGAGTGGCATGCGATGGACGGGGTTAAAGAAATGCATACCGACGAAGTTTTCTGGACGCTCAAGCGCTTCTGCTAGGAACGTAATTGAGATAGTCGAGGTGTTTGACGCTAGGATGCAGTCGTCTTTTACTAGCCCTTCTACTTCTTTTAGAACTGCACGCTTCACATTTGGATTTTCTACGACCGCTTCGATAACGATATCAGTCTCGCTAAAGTCACCATAGTTCAAAGTAGGACGGATGCGGCTTAAGGTTTCACCCATTTTCGTTGGGGTCATCTTCTTACGTTCAACCATTTTACCAAGCAGTTTGCTGGCTTCGCCCATACCAAGATCTAATTGCTCAGACTTGATATCTTTCATGATAATTGGCAATCCTTTGCTGGCCGCTTGATACGCGATACCGCCACCCATGATACCAGCGCCTAGTACAGCGGCCTCATTGATATCATGTGCAAGCTTGCTGTGTTTTTTGGCCAGTTTTTTGACTAGCTGATCGTTTAAGAATAGACCAACCAAGCTCTCTGCTTGCGGGGTTTTAGCAGCTTTGGCAAAGCCAGCAGCTTCAACTTCAATCGCTTTGTCACGTGGTAGGTTGACGTGCTTTTCAATCGCTTCAATAGCAAGAGCTGGTGCTGGGTACTGCTTAGGATTGGCTTTAGCAAAAATAGCACCTTTGGCACTATTAAATGCCATAGCTTGCTCAAGCTGGTTTAGCTTAACAGGAGCCAGTTTTTCTTCACGTTTTGCTTGCCAATCAAGCTCACCTGAGATACATTTTTTGACCAAATCAATGGCTGCATCTTGCAAGTCGTCAGCTGGTACGGTTGCATCAACCAAGCCGAGTTTTAGCGCATCAAGTGGTTTTTTTGGTGTGCCAGTGGCGATAAGCTCAAGCGCGTTATCGATACCAATGATACGCGTACTACGAACCGTACCACCGAAGCCTGGGAAGATACCTAGCTGAGTTTCTGGTAGACCGATAATCGCTTTGTCACTCATGACGCGGTATTCACAAACCAAGGTCATCTCACAGCCGCCGCCCATTGCCGCGCCATTGATGGCAGCCACTTTCGGGAATGGCAAATCTTCAAAACGATTGAAAGCGTCATTGATATGAACGACCCAATCTTTGATCTCGCTTTCTGATTTTTTGAAAGAAGCCACAAACTCTGTGATATCAGCCCCAGCGATAAACACGCCTTTGCCTGAAGTGACGATAAGACCTTTGACGTCGTCCGCTTTTTCTAAAGCAGTCACGGCTTCACCAAACTGCTTGTTGGTTTCGGCATCAAATTTGTTCACGCTCTCATTTTCGGCGTTGTAGTGCATGTTGGCGATGCCATCTTCTAGCATTGTCACCGTGATGCGATTTCCTTGGTATACCATTTGAAACTCCTTTCTATATAACGAAAGCTACGTTTTGAATTAAAATAAATAGCCAGTTACTGTTAGTAAAATGGGTAATAGCACTGTGCGCCGCCTTCAAGACAAACATCGTCATGACGACAAACCACTAGCGGGCGCACAGTGAAGATATCTTTATTATCCAGTGCTCATGATTTGATACTTATTTTGACGTCTCTTGTACCCCATCACACGGCGCTTCATTTATATGTTGCAAATACCGCTATTAAAATACTGACTGAGACATGGTTTAACACTGACAATTGCTGAAGTAATACGCTCAGTAAAAACCCATTACAGTTGACATCAGACCATTTTCACGTCAATTAGTGTAGGGGATTATGCCCCTAGCTGTCACAAGCTAATGCCATACTCGCAAGTCACTCTTAAATCACCTGTAGGCATTTACCTTATGCGCAAAGTGTTTTAGTGAATACTTGTATACTGAGTTGCTATTTTGAATGTATTCGGTCTTGCTCGTCTTTACGGTCTACCACCTTAAGGGTGATAAACCGTTGGTGTAGCCCAATTAATATAACTTACTTAGCTTGCGCTTTTATCAAAACATATTCAACCAGCAAGTGACATCAGCGATACGTAACCAAGACTTGTTGTAAGATTACGTTTGTATTGCCTCGTTTTTGGATAAATCAGAGCTATAAAATGCAAAAAACAAACGATTGATACCGTGTCTCACACGAGCAATATGGCCTATCATGCTACACTAATACCGTTTTTACCTTGTCCTTAATAAATTTTCATTGTATCCCTGATAAATGGTTGGATTATGACGGTTTCCCTTACTTCTAGCGCTACCTCTTCTGGCTTTGCCCCTTTTAACGCTGTCTCTTTTCAAAGCACTGAGCAATTTCATGGTGCTGTGCGCGCGCAACTGGCGCAAGATATTGAGGTCTTGTTTGCTTATGCCAAGCTGCCTAGTCCACTGGTAGATGCCTGTCGTTATGTCATAACGGGCCAAGGTAAATTGGTGCGCCCATTGATGGTTGCCAGTGCTTTTGCCAGTATTAATAGCGGTAATAGTGAACGTACAGACGAGCGCAATGACGACATCGACATGCTCAATGCTGATCTAGACTCATTGCTAGAAAACGACTCAGACTATGATATGTCGCGCCGTGCTGCATTGGCCGTAGAGCTACTACATACCTATTCGTTGGTGCATGATGATTTGCCATGTATGGATGATGACGAGCTGCGCCGTGGGCAACCGACTGCTCATATTGCCTTTGATGAAGCGACGGCACTGCTGGCAGGCGATGTATTGCAGACGCTCGCGTTTGAAGTATTGACCGCAGAGATGCCAACCTTTGCGCCATTCGATGCCAATATCGCAAGTCAGCTGCTCGCGATATTTGCGCCGCGCGCTAGACGCATGGTGTCAGGTCAGATGCTGGATCTCAATGCCGAAGCCAGTACTGATATTGTGCAAAACGATTTAGAAGCCATCCATCGTGACAAGACAGGTGCACTGATTGAAGCGGCCATGCTTATGGGCGGCGTCTGTGCTGGCGCAACTGCCCCGCAGCGTATGGCATTGCAAGAGTGCGCCCAATATATCGGTCTTGCCTTTCAAGTTCAAGACGACGTGCTAGATGTCACCATGACGACTGATACCCTTGGTAAACCTGCGGGTAGCGATGAAAAATTAGATAAATCCACCTATGTAAAGCTGATGGGGGTTGAGCAGGCGACCAGCTATGCGCAAGCGCTATTTAACGATGGACGCGCGGCTATTTCTCATGAACTAAATAGTCGTGAGCTTAGCGACAATGAAGATAACATTGGCAAAAATAATGACGCACTACTGGCACTGATTGAATGGCTGTGGTCACGTAAGAAATA
>NZ_DDNS01000022.1:32017-43855 GCF_002341255.1 Psychrobacter sp. UBA2514 | reverse complement strand
GAGTGGTCAACATGGACAGTAACCCTACCCCGCGCATTTACCTCGGCACTGGTGGCTATAGCGACACGGATTTGCTCGGTACGCTGTACCCACAAGGTACTAAAAAGACCGACTTTTTACGTGAATACGCCAAACAATACGGTGCAGTCGAAATAAACAGCACCTTCTATGCGCCGATTGGACAAAAGGCATTTTCGGGCATGGTGGATAAAGCCTACGTGCAAGCAGACAGCGCGCTCAAATTCGCCGTCAAGCTGCATCAAGATTTTACGCATGCGCGCAAAGGCACTGCTGAGCACGCCGAGGCATTTTTAAATGCACTATCCCCACTTATTGAAGCGGATGCGTTAGCGCCGTTACTGCTCCAGTTCCCACATGGCTTTGACCGTACTCGCGAGCATCGTCTGTACTTAGCAGAGCTTGCCAGCTGGTTTAAGGACTATCCGCTTGCCATCGAGTTTCGTCATAACGCATGGCACACGCCGCAAGTGGTCGATAGCTTTCGCGAGCAGGGGCTGATTTGGTGCAGTGTCGATTATCCCAAAGTCAGCGGGCTGCCGCCCTCGCGCCTGATATTTACCGAGCGTACCGGTTATCTAAGGATGCATGGTAATAATCTGAACTGGTGGGATGCGATGAGCGCGGCTGATCGTCATGACTACCGCTATAGTGAGGCTGAGATGCAGGACTGGGCGCAAGCGATTGCCAATCAGCGCCAGCACTTTGACACGCTTTATATTTTCTTTCAAAACACCGTCAATGCGCACGCGTACTATAATATTGCGATGCTGCGAGAAGCGCTAATAGCGCACAACTTTGACGTACTGTAGTTAACCTAAACCCTAATTTAATAAGAGCGCTATGGATTCACTCAGTCAAATCGTCTTGGGCGCGAGCGTCCAAGGGGCAGCACTTGGCAAATATCAGGGCCGCACAGCCTACCTATACGGCGCAATACTGGGTACGCTGCCTGATTTGGATGTCCTGATTAGCTACCCCGACCCCATCAGCGACATGACCTACCATCGCAGCTTTAGTCACTCTTTATTTGTCCTGACCGCAGTAGGTCTCGCCGGCGCTTGGCTGATTAGCCGCTACCACCACTGGCGCGATATGCCGCTACCTTATTCAACGCGGCGCTTAGCACTCGCCATGACGTTGGTGTTGACCACCCATCCTATCTTGGACAGCTTTACCGTCTACGGCACCCAGCTGTTTTGGCCACTCCAAGAACCTTTGCAGATGACCCCAATCAGTATTGCCTCCGTCTTTATCATTGACCCGCTCTATACCCTGCCGCTCCTGATAGCGGTAATCGTGGGCGTCATAAAAGGGTGCAAACTTGCGGTATTTAAAGCAGGGATGCTGATCAACTGTCAACGCCTTGCGGTTTGGATGCTGCTAATCAGTAGTAGTTATTTATTATTGGGCTTAGGATTAAAATACCACGCCCAATCCAAAGCTAAGCAAACCTTAAAAGCGGCTAATATCCATACGACGCGCATCAAAACCATGCCCGTCCTGCCGATGATACTCATGTGGCGTACCGTTGCCGAAGATAATGAGCATAGACTGATCGAGATACGCGGTAGTGCCTTAGATAGCCGCTTGCCTGAATATCGCTATCTGACGCAGTACGACAACGCGCAGACGCTACGCGCAAACCTGCCAGCACAAAGCCGCCCCTATGCCCAGCGTCTTGATTGGTTCTCTGGTCACTGGACAGGGTATCGCGTCCAAATGCTACCCGCCGCTTCTACTAGCGATGCAGCCGAACAGCTGGTCGTCGATGATTTGCGGATGATGGCAGGTGACACGGCTTTCTTTAGTTTTGTATTAGCGGAGAAAGCCAATGACAATGCGCAGTGGCAAGCCATCATACCGATAGACGCACCTGTCGTTGCAGTAGACAACGAACCTACACCGTCACGTTTTGAGCTGATTCAGCAAGGCTTCAAACGGGTGTTTGATGAGTCGATGGTAGATGGGGATAGTGGCTGGAAAGTGGTTGAATAAGTCGCAATAAATAGCGCCATATATTCAATGTTTAAAATACCGTCAATGCGTATGTTTATTGTAGTACTGTAACGATACGTGATGCGTTCGGTAGGTCTGGGTTTGAAGCGTTACGAGTCAAAACTCAATTTCTTTATTAAGTAATATTTTAAGTACTGTCAATCTACGGAGTATTAAATGATACCAAACTACAGGGATAATAAGTTTCAGTGCCCTCATTGCAATACTGTTGCGACCCAAGAATGGTTTGATGCTGATGATGCTGGAAGTGCAGCGATCAATATTATTAATCATCTGTATCTCAACTACAGATCAAGTATCGAAAGTTTTTATCAAAAAACCATCGTTCAATTCTTGAATGTAATTGATAATGAATTTCAAAAAAACCTTTATCAATTTTGTCCTAAAGGATTTTCAGTGGCAACATGTTCTTCGTGTGAAGAGTTTACATTATGGGTGAATGAAGAAATTGTTTATCCTAAAAAAACTACAGTTCCACCACCTAATGAAGACTTAGATGCAGATATTAAAGCACTTTATATTGAGGCTAGTAACATTTTAATAGACTCTCCAAAAGGTTCTACAGCCTTGTTGCGTTTGGCACTACAAAAACTATTAACACAAATAGGAAAAAGTGGAAAAAATATTAATAATGATATAAAAAATTTAGTAGCAGAAGGTTTAAGTCCTAAAATACAGCAAGCTTTAGACTTACTAAGAGTAGTAGGGAATAATGCCGTACATCCTGGGCAGATAAACTTAGATGATAATGCAGAAGTAGCCGAGAAGTTATTCAGTATTTTAAACTTTATTGCAGACGAGCTCATTACTAAGCCCAAAGAACTAGAGAGTTTGTATGCAGACTTAATTCCGCCTGATACACAAGAACATATTAAGACTAGAGATAAGAAATAGCATCTAAACTAAAAAAGGACACCCACCGCGTCCTTTTTTCACATCACCCCACGCCAATCACATAGATTCAGGCACAGACACCGCCTTCATATACCAACCTGCACTCACAAATAACAACACCGCCAGCGCCGCGCATTGCATGACCGTCAATTCCTGTGAACAGCTGCCACACACTGAGCAGTCCAAGGGTCATCAAAAACACATTAAATAGCGTCATTACTATCGGTGAGTAGTCAGGAAACGCCCGCATCCCTACCAAGTTGCTAAATATCATAAGGCATAGATTAATGACCGACAGTGTCAAAATAGCAAGTACAGCAATGCGCGCTTTGTTCACGAGCTCCCTCCGTGTTAATTCCATTTTTTATTGAAAATCATTATAGCGCTGCTGAACATTTTTTTCTGATAAAGGTTCGCTGGCGATCACTTACTTTCTGTAATGCATCGATAAAGTGTTCTAAAAATACCCGCAATTTTATCTCGCCCACAAAAAAAGAGCACCAAACGGTACCCTTTTTTGTATCAAAACTTAATCATTAAAACAGGGTTGTTAAAGATTACTCTTCAACGCCTGCGTCTTGACCTTTATATTTTGCGTTTGCGTAGTCCCAGTTTACGAGCTTGTCTAGGAAGGTATCTACGTAGTCAGGACGACGGTTACGGTAATCTACATAGTACGCGTGTTCCCATACATCACAAGTCAATACAGCGACTTGGTCGTGTGCCAATGGGGTATCAGCGTTAGCAGTTTTGGCGATTGATAGTTTGCCACCCACTTTATCAGCGACTAGCCATGCCCAACCTGAACCGAACTGAGTCAATGCTGCGTTTTTGAACTCTTCACGGAACTTGTCATAGCTACCGAAATCTTCTTCGATTTTTGCTTTTAGATCGCCAGTAGGCTCGCCGCCGCCGTTGGTTGGCGTCATGCAGTTCCAGTAGAACGTGTGGTTCCATACTTGAGCGGCTTGGTTGAACATACCTTGCTTGCTGTCATCTTTAGCAGTCGCTTTGATGATTTCTGGTAAGGTTTTGTCTTCTAAACCAGAACCTGGTAGTAGCTCATTTAACTTGTTTACGTAAGCAGCATGATGCTTGTCATGATGATATTCTAGCGTCTCGGCACTGATATGTGGCTCTAGCGCGTCTTTTGCATATGGGAGATCTGGTAAAGTAATATTTGACATAATTATTTTATCCTTGCTTATTTGTCCACTCATACTACTGTCTCTCTAAATACAGACATACCTAAAATAGATACGCCTTAAGAATAGAAACACTTGGTATCGAGCTAAATTGGCTGAGTTGATTGTTTGAAGTGAATGTTATCGCTTAATACACGTGATTGCTTAACACTGTATCACGTATTATTATGAATCCAAAATTAACCTAGCTGTTATTGTTCGTCCAAAAGCCAAGTGTTTGACTCTATAGACTTATATTAACTTAATATTCACAAGCTATAAGATATATTTCACTGTAGCTTGGTCACTATTATAACAACAGCCCCTAATAATATCAGTTACCAAATGTTATAGCTCGTATATTCTGCATCGTCACTGGTTATTTATTCAACGATGACCTTTTACCTCGTCAAACCCTATGCCATCAGTACTAACATCGTTATCGAGGTCGATCTTATAGCATCTATAAAAATGCCAAAAGTTAAAGCTCGGCTAATTCATTCATATTTTTTATATAACGGAACGACCCTATGAGCACTACCGATACCGTACAACTTGCTCCCCAATCAACCTCTAATAACCAGTGGGTGCTGGCCAGCAATAACAAAGGCAAACTGGCTGAGTTTAAACGGCTATTTGCCGAAGCGAACTTGGACGTGACGATTGTCCCGCAAGGTCAGCTCAATATCGACGATGCGATAGAAGATGGGCTCAGCTTTGTCGAAAACGCCATTATCAAAGCCCGTCATGCCAGCCGTCTGAGCGGCTTGCCTGCGATTGCTGATGACTCAGGACTGTGCGTGCCTGTACTCGGTAATGCCCCCGGCATCTACTCGGCGCGCTATGCTGGCGAGCACGGTAACGATGACAAAAACAACGCCAAGCTCATTGCTGACTTGCAACCATTACGCACGACCCAGCCTGACACACCGATTGAGGGTATGTTCGTTTGCGTGCTGGCTATGGTGCGTCATGCAGATGACCCGCTACCCATTATTGCTCAAGGCTTATGGCGCGGTGAGATCTTAGACGCACCGCATGGCGACGGCGGTTTTGGCTATGATCCATTGTTTTGGTTGCCTAATCTACAAGCCAGTGCGGCAAGCCTAAGCGCGGCTGATAAAAATCGTCTCAGTCATCGGGGGCAGGCTATTCAGCAATTATTGGCACAACTGCCTTTATAGATTCTCTTATAAAAATTTTATAGGTTCTCTTGTAAAATAAGTGCGCTTGTCATCGCAAAAAACCTTAGAAACCCTGCCGTCAAAGAGATAATTTTTACTTTAATAAGCAGATAGATTATACTGTTCTACTTTTAAAATTTTGTTGAAGGCCGTTATTTGCCTGTATAATTCACCAAAAAGCGTTATTATGCGGTGCATTAACGGTTTATAACTGATATTTGGTAACCCTTGCAACTTCGACAGTGTCACCCTTTAGTATCAGCGGCGATTGCTACTGGTGCTGATTTTGAAGTGGCGGGCTTATCATTATCCCCTATTTATTCCAGCGGCAACCGTCGTACACGCCCGTAATTTGAGGCACGGTTTGTCTATTACCATTTAACCCTAAGTACTATCTCATTAATCAAACGTACTACTTAATCCTAAAGGTGTAATGAACATGGCTACAGATTTGCAAGTCACAACCAACAAGCTATCTAATAAAGAGACTCAGCTGACGGTTAAAGTACCCGTTGAAAAAATTCAAAACAAAGTAGAAGGCCGCATCAGCCAAGTGGCGAAAACCGCTAAAATCGACGGTTTCCGTAAAGGCAAAGTGCCAATGTCGCACATCCGCTCACAGTACGGTGCGGGCATCCAGCAAGAAGTGATCAACGATGTGATCCGTGATACGGTCTTTGAAGCGATCAAATCTGAAGACATCCGCGCGGTTGGCATGCCAAACATCGACGACGTCAAACTTGAAGACGATTTCTTGGTATATCAAGCCACCGTTGAAATCTTCCCAGAAATCGACGTACAAGGTATCGATGAAATCGAAGTTGAGCGTCACACGGCAACCGTCAGCGACGAAGACGTCGACACCATGATCGAAAACCTGCAAAAGCAGCGTCAAGAGTACGTTGAGAAAAAAGGTAAAGCGACTAAAGATACTCAGGTCACTTTCGACTTTGAAGGTTCAATCGACGGCGAGAAGTTTGAAGGCGGTAGCGCTGAAGACTTCAAACTAGTCATCGGTAGCGGCCAGATGATTCCAGGCTTTGAAGACGGTATCAAAGGCATGAAAGCTGGCGAAGAAAAAATTATCGATGTGACTTTCCCAGAAGATTATCAAGCCGAAAACTTAGCAGGTAAAGAAGCTCAGTTCAAGATCAACGTAAAATTGGTTGAAAAACCTAAGTTACCTGAGATCGATGAAGAGTTCCTTGAGCTATTTGGCGTGACTGAAGGCGGCGTAGACAAACTAAAAGAAGATGTGCGCAAAAATATGGAACGCGAAATCAAGAACGCCGCGCGTAGCCAAGTGAAGCAAGCGACTTTTGATGCATTGCTAGAAAAGAACGAGTTTGACGTACCAAGCGCCATGCTAGAGCAAGAAATCGAGCGTCAACGCAATATGATGATGCAACGTTTTTCTCAGCAGTTTGGTGCGAGCGCTGATAGCTTTGATAAAGACATGCTGCCAAATGAGCTGTTTGAAGAGCAAGCGCTACGTGCAGCCCGTCTTGGTATCATCGTTGCCCGTGTTATCGACACCGAAGGTCTAGAAGTGGATCAAGAGCGTGTTGAAACCTTCATCAAAGAAGCGGCTGAAAACTACGAAGATCCAGCGGAAGTGATCGAGTACTACACCAATGACAAGCAGCAACGCGCTAACATTGAGTCTGTGGTACTAGAAGACCAAGTAGTAGATTACTTGATCAGCCAAGGCAAAGTGACTGACAAAGAAGTCAGCTACCAAGATTTGCTAGCGGCTCAGCAGCAACAGCAGCAAGGTATGTAATCTAGACTGAGCGCTGTATGCTGTTAAACCATAACACCACACAGCACGCTTGTTCTACATATCAAAAAATACGGCCCCGATTGATGATCGGGGCCGTATTTTTTTGTGCACGCTCAATGGCTTTTTTGATTAACCAATCGCTAGCATGGTCGTTACGCAAGACGTATCAGCTAAGACTACGCTCAAAGTCTTGCAATAATACACCCTATACTAGAGCAGGTACAAACACTGCACCCAGTCCAAGTACGACCAGACCACGCTGTAACCATAAGTTATCACCTAGGCGCTGCTGTAGCTGCTGGCTGACCAACGTACCAACTGCATATAGCGCCAGCATCGTCACTAGCATCCCTGCATAAAAACCCAACTGACCACTTACGCCAGCATTCGCTGGTACTTCAAGGGCATGTGCCAATCCGTGAAAGACCGCCAAACCACCAAAACCAAACAACGATAGTTGCTGGATGCTTGGCGTATGCGCTGGCTGCGTACGCGCTGAAAAAGCTTCTTGTCGACTCTTATCACTCATCAAAATCAGAGCCAATACGACCACTGATAGCGATATGGCAATCTCAATCCATCCAGATGATGCCACAAATCCAACACCGCCAACCAACACCCCAATAGTGCCCAAAACGGCCCCTAGTGATAATCCAGTTGTCAGTGACATCATACCTAGGCGCTGCTTTTGTAGTCCATAAAACAACATGCCCATACCGACTGCCAAAAACAGATGATCAAGACCAGTCACTGGATGCATCAGTCCCGCTTGCAATGTGCCCAAAAACGAGGGCGCTTGTATAGTAGCCGAGTGAAGATGACCCGAATGTGCCTGCGCCAACGACGGTACCATCGTAAAGGTTGCAAGCGTCATTGAAGCCGCTGCTATTTTTCGAGAAGATAAAGCCTGTGAAAAATGGGATTTATGACTGTGATGCTCTTTTGTATGTTGTGTCATGGGGTTGACTCCTTATGATGAATATTTTAATGATTGATGAGGGGCTATTGGTTAAGCGAGCATCATACCGTGCTCTTTGATAAAGGCAATAATTTCATCCAGACCATCACCGGTTTTCATATTGCTAAAGACAAAAGGCTTATCGCCACGCATTTTTTTGGCATCGCGCTCCATCACCTCAAGCGATGCGCCAACCATTGGGGCAAGATCCGTTTTATTGATGATTAATAAATCTGACTTGGTGATACCAGGGCCTCCTTTACGAGGTATCTTATCACCCGCTGAGACGTCAATGACATATAAGGTCAAATCAGACAGCTCTGGGCTAAAGGTCGCGGCAAGATTGTCACCACCCGACTCAATGATAATCAATTCTAGGCCCTCAAAGGTTTCTTGCAACTCGGCAATGGTCGTCAGGTTGATCGACGCATCTTCACGAATCGCAGTATGCGGACAGCCGCCCGTTTCTACGCCGCGAATACGTTCAGCGGGCATCGCATTATTGCGTGTCAAAAACTGCGAATCTTCTTTGGTATAAATATCATTGGTGACAACTGCCATATTGATCGTATCACGCAAGTTTTGACACAATTTTAGGGTCAAAGCGGTCTTACCACTACCGACTGGCCCGCCGATGCCGAGGCGTAAGCAGGATAAAGAAGCAGGCGGATTTGACTGGTCATTATCAATATGTGAGTCAGGTGTAGATTGGGTGCTTTTTGGTTTGATCGGGGTTAGAGACATGGTAAGCTCCTTAAATGTTTCATATAGGAATAGTGATAAATAGAGATAAAGGTACAGTTATGAGCGGAACAACCGGCTGTATTGCTCCTCATGCATACTTGAGAGAATCGCCAAATTGGGCAAGCTATTAGAAATATTGAGCCTGTCATAGAGGTCTTCGCACAGCTTTTGACAACCCTGATGTTCACTCATATTGAGCGTGTCGGTCGCTTTTGATGACGTGATTACATCCTCAAAGGCTTGCTGTATGCTATCGCTCAGCGCTCCAACTTCAGAGCCAAGATCACTTTGCAGCTGCCACAAGATACGCTGACCCGCCATTTGCCCGAGTGGTACGGTCTTGACAGCAGCGAGCACCATATTTTCCAATTGAGCAAATCCATAGGTGGTCATCGACTGCATGAGTGGCAGCTGCCAATGCTGGGCAATGTGAGCAAAAAGTGGTAAATAACCATCATCAGGTATCTCAGCAGGTATACCAAGATTCAGTACCTCGTTGAGCCAAGATACCATTGCTTGTGCCAACTGCTGCGACTCTAGTATAAACTCTTTACTCTCAAGGCCTGCATGATAATCATGTGCCAGATTTGCCGCTAGCGCTTCATGACCTTGATCAAGCGCACACATGATCAGTGCCAATATAGGTAGCTCGTAGCCAATGATAGCCAGCGCAAGATAGTCTTGCATAAAGGTAAGCGTACTGACTTCATGAGAGATAATGCCTGACTCAATCGCTGACTCTACGCCTTGCGAGTAGGTATAGCTACCAATCGGCAAGTTACTAGAGGCCAGCATCAACATCTGCCCAAGTTGGACAGACTGAGTAGGCTGAGTACTGCCATCAACCCTCATTTGAATGACCTATAGACACATTATGTTGGCTGTGGCTGTCATCATGGTTATGATTGTGATTGTGATTGTGGTTGTTGTCATGGTCATCATCATGGTTATGCGCGTCATTATGCGAATGCGTATGAGCGTGAGAATGGCTATGCGAATGCCCGTGTCCTGTCTGATAAGCGCCTGTTTCAGGCTCAAACGGCACTGATGCAGACTCAGTATGCAGCCCAAGATTTTCTAGCATTTGTGCCAGTACATGATCGTTTTCAAAATACAGCGCGTACCCTGCTGCACTGTGCTCAAACATCAACGGCACATGGCGATTGCCCAAATGATACGCGCCTTTCATTAATAAAAAATCATCGGCTGCCATCACTTTGGTCACCGCTTGCGGCTTGGCAATAACTTGCATTAACTCCCCTGCGGCATTGGTGAGGACGTCATCTCCTTTTAAGACACCAGTACGAGTACGCGGCAAATCGATACCGACCGCCTCCCCTGAAACTGTCACAGCTCGAAATCGCGAATGCTGACGAGTATCAAAGTCCAAAAGCAGATAGTCATCCGCTTGGCGCTGGGCAGTCAATTGCGCTTGTTGGATATCACTTAAGGTAGGGAGACGGGTATTAAATATTTTCATAAATATAATGCTCTGTTTACTGTGGCTCAAATGATTGAATAATAGTATTGATAATAAAAGTGCCCAAAATGGCTGTCAGCAATCAATGAGAAGATCACGCCAAAACCAGCTCTCTATAAGCCTGTGACACGCTTTTTAAGACAGCCTTTAGCCGTTTGTCTTTAAATCTTAAAATAAAAATCAGAATAAAAAATAACGCTGTGCCATGGGCAGTACCTCAGCAGGCTCACAGGTAAGCGTTTTGCCATCGGCACGTACTTCGTAGGTCTCAGGATTGATGTCCATATCTGGGCAGTAGCTGTTGAGGCGCATATCGCTTTTGCGAATCTCACGTATCCCGTGGACAGGCTGAATCACTTTGGTCAGTCCAAGCTGCTTATCGACTTGTTTGTCTATCGCCGCTTGCGACATAAAAGTGATACTGGTTTGAGCGACTGACTTTGGATACGACGCAAACATAGGACGATAATGCACAGGCTGAGGGGTGGGAATAGAGGCGTTGATATCGCCCATCGGTACCGCAGCGATCAGGCCGCCTTTGATGATGCATTCAGGTTTTACCCCAAAAAACTTGGGCGACCACAGCACCATATCCGCCCATTTACCCACTTCAATGGAGCCGACCATATCGCTAATACCATGCGTAATCGCAGGATTTATCGTATATTTTGCGATATAGCGTTTGATGCGAAAGTTATCATTGTCCGCGCTTTGATCGTAGTCGGTCAGAGTAATATGCTGCGCTTGATGCTCTGTTTGTGCTGTCGCATCTGGAGCCAGATGACCACGCTGAACTTTCATTTTGTGCGCCGTCTGCCATGTGCGAATGACCACTTCACCCACGCGCCCCATCGCTTGTGAGTCACTACTCATCATCGAGATAGCACCCAAATCGTGCAAGATGTCTTCAGCCGCGATGGTTTCTTGACGAATGCGGCTTTCGGCAAATGCTACGTCCTCAGCGATAGCAGGGCTTAAATGATGACAAACCATGAGCATATCGAGGTGCTCGTCAATAGTATTGACGGTATAAGGCCTAGTAGGATTGGTGGAAGATGGCAGCACATGCGACTCGCCAATGGCCTTTAGAATATCAGGCGCATGGCCACCGCCTGCGCCTTCGGTATGAAAGGTATGGATACAGCGGTTTTTAAATGCGCCTAGTGTACTCTCAAGATAGCCACTTTCATTTAACGTGTCAGTATGAATCGCAACTTGCACATCATAATCGTCAGCAACGCTCAGACAATTATCAATAGCTTGCGGCGTCGTACCCCAATCTTCATGTAGCTTTAACCCCACGGCACCCGCTTCGATTTGTTCAGCAATTGGAGTGGGCACACTCACATTGCCTTTACCCAATAGCCCAATATTCATAGGGATACTATCGGTAGATTGTAGCATTGAGGCAATATGATATGCCCCCGGCGTACAAGTAGTCGCGAGCGTACCTTGGGCAGGGCCTGTGCCACCGCCTAGCATCGTGGTCACCCCCGACATCAGCGCCGTCTCACACTGCTGAGGCGCGATAAAGTGAATATGACTATCGACGCCGCCTGCGGTGAGGATTTTGC